>NZ_JBSGDY010000016.1:0-64994 GCF_053602615.1 Micromonospora sp. NPDC004336 | reverse complement strand
CGTCGGGAAGCCGGCCCGACGCGTCGGCGGTCGGCGCGGTCACCAGGCACGCTCCCCGGGCAGCAGCGGCAGCGGCACGACCGGCACCCGGTCGCCCGGCTCGCCCGAGGTGCCGGGGCGGATGACGGCGAACCCGTCCGCGCCGGCCAGCCCGCGCAGCATCGCCGAGCCGACGTGCCGGACCGGGTGGGCGGTGCCGGCGGCCCGGTCCAGCCGGACCAGCGCCAGGTGCGTGTAGCTGCCCCGGCCGCGCACGGGCTCGGCGAGCGTGGCGTGCGGCAGCACCGGCATCGGGCGACCCGACAGCCCGGCGAGCAGCGGGGCGACCAGCGAGACCAGGGCGACGACGGCGGACTGCGGGTTGCCGGGCAGCCCGGCGACGAACCGGACCCGCCCGTCGGCGTCGACCAGCCGGGCCAGCAGCATCGGGAAGCCGGGCCGCACCGCGACGGTGTTGACCACGTAGTCGGCGCCGAGCGCCTCCAGCGTGGGGTGCAGGTGGTCGACCGGCCCGTGCATCGTGCCGCCGGTGGTGCAGACCAGGTCGGCGGTGGCCAGCGCGGCGCGCAGCGCCGCCACGTGCGCGGGGAGGGTGTCCGCCACCGGCCCGACGACGTCCGACGGGCGCACCTGGCAGCCGTAGCGACGCAGCCAGGCCGGCACCGCCGGCCCGAGCGCGTCCCGCACCCGGCCGGCGGCGGGCGGGCCGGCCGTCAGCAGCTCGTCGCCGAAGACCAGCAGCGCCGCGCGCGGCTGCCGCCGTACCCGCAGGCTGTCGTGCCCGCACGAGGCGGCCAGGCCGATCAGCGCCGGGTCCACCGGCGTGCCGGCGGGGGCCAGTTCCTCCCCGGCGTACGCCTCCTCGCCGGGCTCACGCCACTCCGGCGCCGGCCGCGGCGTGCCCTCGACCAGGCCGTCCGGCGTCCGGCGGGACTCCTCGACGCGCAGCACGGCGGTGGCGCCCTCGGGCACCATCGCGCCGGTGGCGATCTCGACGGTCGTCCCGTCGTCGGTCATCGGCGCCGGGGTGCTGCCGGCCAGGACCCGCCCGACCGGGCGCCACGGTCCGGTGCCGCGTACCGCCCAGCCGTCGACGCTGGAGGTGGGGAAGGCGGGCAGGTCCGTACGCGTGGTCAGCGGCTCGGCGAGGGTGTGGCCGTCGATCTCGGCGAGTGGCCGGCTGACGGCGGGGAGCGCGGCGGCCAGGCCGACCGCGTACACCCGGGACCGGGCCTCCTCCCAGCCTGCCGGCGGGGGCGCGACGACCGGTTCGGCGGCCGGTGCGGTTTCCGTGCTCACCGGCCGAGCCTAGCTGGTGCGGCGCGGACGGAACGGTCAGTGGTCGCCGCCGCGGAGCTGGTCGACGGCGTGGGCGAGGATCGGTCGCAGCACGGCCAGGCCGTCCCGTGCGCCGCCGGTCGACCCCGGCAGGTTCACCACCAGCGTCCGGCCGGCCACGCCCGCGACGCCCCGGGACAGCGCGGCGGCGGGCACCCGGTCCCGGCTGTGGGCCCGGATCGCCTCGGCGATGCCGGGGACCTCGTAGTCGAGCAGCGCCCGGGTCACGTCGGGGGTGCGGTCGGTGGGGCTGATCCCGGTGCCGCCGCTGGTCACCACGACGTCCACGCCGTCGGCCAGGGCCGCCCGCAGCGCCTCGCCCACCGGATCGCCGTCGGGCACCACCACCGGCTCGCCCACCTCGCAGCCGAGCTCGCGCAGCCCGGCCACCAGCAGCGGACCGCTGGTGTCGGCGTAGACCCCCGCGGCGGCGCGGTTCGACGCCACCACCACCCGCGCCCGGATCACGGTCGGTCCTCGGGGCGGACCCACTCGCCGGTCTTGCCGCCCTCCTTGCGCAGCACCCGGACGGCGTCGACGCTCGCCGCCGGGTCGACCGCCTTCACCATGTCGACGAGCGCCAGCCCGGCGACGGCCACCGCGGTCAGCGCCTCCATCTCCACGCCGGTGCGGTCCGCCGTCCGCGCGGTGGCGGTGATCTCGACGGTGTCGCCGGTGAGCGTCAGGTCGACCGTGACGCCGTGCAGGGCGATGGGGTGGCAGAGCGGGATCAGGTCCGGGGTGCGCTTCGCGCCCATGATGCCGGCGAGCCGACCGACCGCCAGCGCGTCGCCCTTGGGCAGGCCGTCGCGGCGCAGCAGCTCGATCACCTCCGGCGTGGTGCGGAGCCGGCCGGCGGCGACGGCCAGGCGGCCGGTGACCGCCTTGGCGGAGACGTCGACCATCCGGGCCGCGCCCGCATGGTCGACGTGGGTGAGCTGCGCGGGATCGGTCACGGCCGCGAGCCTATCGCCGTACGGCAGGGCCGTCGCCCGCCGACTCCTTCCCGGACCCCCCGAGCGGAAGGGCCGACGGCCTCCCGAACTCGCCGTGGGTCAGAGCTGACGCCTTCTCCCGCTCCCGAGCGGGGGCCGACGCCTTCCGGACCGCCGAGCGGGAGAATGGGTGGGACGGCGGCATCCGGGCGAGCAGTTCATTACCGGCCGCGATCCCGTCCGAACATATGAACGAACGGCCGGGACCTATCGAAGTGGAGGATGCCGAGCGACCCGGATGAATGGAGCGGTCCCTTACTGCCGATGGCCGCCGGCCCATCCCCGTCGGGCGGCTGCGGCGCGGCGGCAATGAGGAGCCACCACCGGATACGGGTCGGCGGACGACGCGCGCAATTACGGTGTCACGGAACGCGTCGAGGCAGGGCCGGGCCCGTTCAGGCACTCGTGACCGGCCCCGCAGGTCTTCGGTTTCGAGGCGCGGAGGCGGACACTGAGCGATTATCCCGTGTTAACCACAGGCGGATAGAAGTACAGCAGTCCGTCCCCGAACGGAAACAGAAAGTCACGATAAGTCTCACGATTCTCATCCATTGCTCATAGTCACATATATCCCTCCAAAATTGCCTTAACCGCACCTAGGCTGTGCCCGTGGTCGTAACCGAGTCGGGTTTTTGGATCAGGAGGGACAAAGCCATGTCGGCACATGAGTGGCAGTGAGGATTGTGGTCGGCGAGTGACCGTAGGTAGCCTTTGCCTCTGCCCGTCGAGGGCGGACGGCAGTCGGGGGTGCGGTGACACGACCGGGCACAGGCAAGACAGAGGCCGAGCGGCAGCTGACGCTGCACGTCGGCCTCGTCTGCGTTGTGGCCACGGTCGCGGCGGTCGTCTCCCTGGACAGGCTGGCGAGACTCGACCTCTCGGGCGAGGACCTGGCGCTCAGCGCCAACCTGATCTTCATGGCCGCCCTGGGCGTGACGATCAAGTGGCGCATCCGGATCCGCGCGACCGTGCACGCCGTCTCCTGGAGCGAGACGGCGATCATCCTGGGTCTGGCGGTCGCGCCGACGTCGCTGGTCGTCCTGACCACCGGTGTCGGGGTCGCGATCGCCCTGGTGCTCATCAAGCTCCCGCCGTTGAAGGTCGCCTTCGGAGTAGCCAAGAGCATGCTGCTGGCAACGGGCGCGGGGGTGACGCTCCACGCGGCCGGCTGGTCACCGGCGCCCGCCGAGCTCACCCACGTGGTCGGGCTGATCGGGCTCGCCTACGCGGTCGCCGTGGTCCTCGACGAGCTGCTCACCCTCCCGGTCATCGCGCTCGCCACCGGCACCGGGCTCGCCCGCCTCTTCCGGGAGGACCTCGGGATGCGGCTGACGAGCGTGGTGGCGCGCTTCGCCCTCATCGTGACCACGCTCCTCATCCTGCGCGCCGACCCCAGGCTCCTGCTCGCCGTGCCGCCCCTCGTGCTCAGCCTTCACCTGCTCTACTCCAACCGGGTCAAGGCCCGCACCGAGCAGCAGGCGTGGCAGCGGCTGGCCCGCACCACCGACGCGCTCAACGTGGTCGACCTCGACGAGGTCCTCACCACGGCGGTCACCCAGGCCGCCGAGCTGTTCTCCGCCGACGAGGTGGAGGTCGAGCTGCGCGACGGCGGCCGGACCGTGCGGGGCGGGGCCGGCGCCATCACGTACGACGGGCCGGCCGGCGAGCCCACCACGGTCGACGGCACCGTGGTCCCGGCCGCGCTGGAGGGGCACGACCGGACGGCCGACGTGGGCGTGCTGCGGCTGCGCTTCCGGGGGCCGGTGCGGCTCTCCGAGCGGGAGCAGTACACGCTGCGCACCTTCGCCTCGGCGCTGTGCACGGCGGTGCGCAACGCCCAGGCGTACGCCGAGCTGGCCCGGGTCGCCGACGAGCACGCGTACGCCGCCACCCACGACGCGCTGACCGGGCTGGCCAACCGCCGCCACCTGCTCGACCAGGGCACCGAGCACCTCAACACCCGGCACGCCGACGGGGTGACCGCGCTGGTGCTGATCGACCTCAACCACTTCAAGGAGGTCAACGACACCCTCGGGCACGCTGCCGGGGACCAGGTGCTGGTGCAGGTCGCCGAGCGGCTGGGCGGCGCCGCCCAGGAGGGCGACCTGGTGGCCCGGCTGGGCGGCGACGAGTTCGCCGTACTCCTGCGGGGTCTGCCGGCGCCGGCGGTGGCCGCGCACCGCGCGGACACCCTGCTCGCCGCCCTGCACGAGCCCTTCGACCTGGACGGCATGCGGATCAGCGTCGAGGCGAGCGGCGGGATCGCCGCGGCCCCGGCCACCGGCGGCATGGCGGAGCTGCTGCGCCGCGCGGACGTCGCGATGTACCAGGCGAAGCGGGCCGGGCAGCGGATCTCGACGTACGCCCCGACGCGGGACACGGCCGACCTCAGCCGGCTGACCCTCGGCGGGGAGCTTCCCCGCGCCGTCGCCGACCACGAGTTCACCGTCAACTTCCAGCCCATCGTCGACCTGGCCTCCGGCCTGGTCACCGGCGCGGAGGCCCTGGCCCGCTGGCGCCACCCGGTCCACGGCGTGATCGACCCGCTGCGCTTCCTCGAGGCGGTGGAACGCTCGGGCCTGCTCCCGGCCTTCGCCGAGGCGATCCTCGACCAGGCGCTGATCGCGGCGAGCGCCTGGCGGGACGCCGGCTTCGACGTGCCGGTGGCGGTGAACGTGTCGCCGCGCAGCCTGCTCGACGCCCGCTTCCCCGGTTCGGTGCTGGCCCGGCTCAGGGCCCACGACCTGCCCCCCGACCGGCTGGTGCTGGAACTCACCGAGACGCTCACCCTCAGCCAGCTCGACGTCGTCGACCGCGTGCTCAGCCGGCTCCGGGACGAGGGCGTCCGGCTGGCGCTGGACGACTTCGGCACCGGCTACTCCTCGCTGTCCCTGCTCTCCCGGATCCCCGTGCACGAGCTGAAGATCGACCGCAGCTTCGTCACCGCCATGGAGGGCTCCGCCGAGGCCGCCGCCGTCATCCGCTCCACCCTCGACCTCGGCCGCAGCCTCGGCCTCGACGTGGTCGCCGAGGGGGTGGAGCGCGAGCCGCAGCGCCGGGCGCTCTGGGAGCTGGGCTGCACCGCCGGCCAGGGCCACCTCTTCGCCCGGCCGATGCCCGCGGGCACGCTCCTCGCGGCGTTCCGGCGCGGCTCCGGGGGCAGCCCGGGCGCGCTCGCGCCACCGCTGCACGACGCCGGCGCGGTGATCCGGCTCGCCCCCGGCCGCCGGCAGGGCGGGCGCGGGCGCATCGACCGCCATCTGCCCGCCTGACCCGTCGGGACGGTGCGACCGGCGCCTCGGTGACATCGTCGCCCCGCTCAGGTCGGGAGCGCCCGGTCTGCCAGACTGGCCCGCGTGACCGCCGCCCCGCCCACCCGCCGCGGCTGGCGGGCCCTCGACTCCGCCGCCGGCGGCCTCGCCCTCGACCTCGGCCTGTACGCCGTCTCGGCCGCGTTCGCCGCGATCACCGCCGCCACGTCCACCCTGGTCCCGCACCGGGCCTGGGGCGGCGTCGCCGCCGTCGGATACCTCGTCGCCGCCCTCGCGGCGACCGGCCAGCTCCTGGCCCGCCGGCGCGACCCCCGATCGCCGCTGGCCGGCGTGCGGGCCCGCTGGGCGGTCACCGGGTTCGCCTGGTTCGCCACCACCCTCCTGCCGCTGGCCTGGCAGAGCATCGAGCGGGCCGGCGGGCGCACCGACCGCGCGCAGGAGGAGGTGCTGGTCGTCGAGGAGTCCGGCCGGCGGCTGGTCGACACCGGCACCCCGTACCTCGGCCACGACGCCATCGCCGCCCTGCCGCCCGGCGAGCAACTGCTCGGCTACACCCCCTACCAGCCGGGAATGGCCCTGTTCGGGCTGCCCCGGGCGGCCGTCGACGCCTGGTGGACCGACGCCCGCGTCTGGTTCGCGGTCGGCACCGCGCTGGCGCTGGCCCTGGCGGTCCGCGCCCTGACGCGGGGCGGCCGGCCCGCGGGCGACCCGGCCGGGGCCGCCGTGCTCCGGGGCGTACAGGCCGCCACCGTGCTGCCGGTCTGCGCGCTCACCCTGGCCACCGGCGGCGACGACCTGCCCGTTCTCGCGCTCTGCCTGCTCGCGCTGGCCCTCGCCGCCGCCGACCGGCCCGGCCGGGCCGGAATCGCCGTCGGCCTGGCCGGGGCGCTGAAGCTCTTCGCGTGGCCGGTCGCCCTCGTGCTGATCATCTGGGGCATGACCCGCCGAGCCGGCCTGCGGGTGGCGGCGGGAGCGCTCGGCCTGCCCGCCGCCGCCCTCGTCCCGGCCCTGCTCGTCGACCGCGACGCGCTGGTCGAGAACGTGCTCCGCTTCCCGCTCGGCCACGGCCTGGTGACCAGCCCGGCGCAGTCGCCGTTCCCCGGCCACCTGATCGCCACCACGCTGCCCGCCGGCCGCGCCGTCGCCGCCGCCCTGCTGCTCGCCGCCGGGCTGGCGATCGCCGTCCGGCTCGCCCGCCGCCCGCCCCGCACCGCCGTCGCCGCCGCGCTGATCTGCGGGTACGGGCTGCTCGCCGCGATCCTGCTGATGCCCTCGACCCGCTTCGGCTACCTGCTCTACCCGCTCGCCCTCCTGGTCTGGGCCGCCGCGCTACGGCACCCCGGTTCCGGCAACTGGCGGGCGGAGGACGGCGACACGGCGTAGACCTGAGGCATGACCACCTACCGCGACCGCGAAGAGGCGGGCCGGACGATCGCCGACCGGCTCACCGCCCTCATCGGCGAACCGGACGTCATCGTGCTCGGGCTGGTGCGCGGCGGCGTGCCGGTGGCCCGGGTGGTCGCCGAGCGCCTCGGCGCACCCCTGGACGTGCTGGTCGTGCGGAAGCTCGGCATGCCGTGGGCGCCCGAGGTGGCCTTCGGCGCGCTCGGCCCGGGCGGCGTGCAGGTGCTCAACGACGTCGTGGCGAGCCGGCTCGACGCCGACGACATCGCCGAGGTGCGCCGCCGCGAGCAGGCCGAACTGGAACGGCGGGAGCAGCTCTACCGGGCCGGGCGGCCACCGCTGGACCTGACCGGGCGCACCGCCGTGATCGTCGACGACGGCCTGGCCACCGGGGCCACCGCCCGCGCCGCCGTCCAGGTCGCCCGGCACCTCGGCGCCCGCCGCGTCGTGGTCGCCGTCCCGGTCGGCTCGCAGGAGGCGTACGAGATGCTGGCCGCCGAGGCCGACCAGGTCGTCTGCGCGCAACACCCGCCGGAGTTCATGGCGGTGAGCGCCTACTACGAGGACTTCCACGAGGTCGCCGACTCCGAGGTCACGGAAGCGCTGACAGCGACCGCGTGACCGGAGCGGGTACCGTCGGGGGATGAGCCTGACCTGTCCCAAGTGTCACGGAGAAATGCGCCAGTACGAGCGCAGCGGCGTCGTCATCGACCAGTGCGGCGAGTGCCGGGGAATCTTCCTCGACCGCGGCGAGCTGGAGAAGCTGTTCGAGGCCGAGGCCAACTGGAACCGTCAGCAGGGCGGCGCCCCGGCGCAGCCCACCCACCAGCAGGGCGGCTACACCGGTCAGCCCGGCCACCAGCAGGGCGGCTACGCGCCCCCGCCGCCCCCGCCGCCCGCCCCCGCCCCGCACCAGCCGGGCTACGGCGCCGTCCCCCCGCCCCCGCCCCCGCCCCCGGCGCACGGCTACCCGCCGGCCCCCGCGTACGGGCACGGTCAGCAGCACCACGGCTACCACGGGCACTACAAGCGCAAGAAGCACAAGAGCTTCCTGGACGAGATGTTCGGCTGAGCCACTCCGTCGACCGGGCCGGCGCCTCGACCGGCCCGGTCACCTGTGGCCGCGTCCGCCCCGCAGCGCCCCCGCTCCGCCGGTGCCGCCGCCTCATCGGCTTCACCGCTCCATCGGCGTTACCGCTCCGCCGCGCCCCCGCTCGGCCGGTGCCGCCGCCTCATCGGCTTCACCGCTCCATCGGCGCCCCCTCTCCGCCGCGCCCCCGCTCCGCCGTGCCGGCTCGCGGCGGCCGTGCGACGCTGCAACCCATGACGCACCACGGGCGGCACCTCGCGCTGGCGCAGGCGTACGGCGGCATCACCCGGGTCGTCGCCGACCTCGACGACGCCGACCTGCAACGGCCCACCCGATGTCGGGGCTGGCTCGTCGCCGACCTGCTCTTCCACCTGGTCTGCGACGCCCAGCGGGCGCTGGTCGCGCTCGCCAGCCCCGCCGAGGGTCCGCCCGACGTGGACGACGTGAGCTACTGGCGGGCGTTTCCGCCCGACGGCCAGGATGGTGAGAGCGCCCGGCATGCCTGGTGGGCCCGCCGCTCCGCCGCCGCCTTCGACCGGCCGAGCGGGATCGTCCGGCTCTGGACCGACACCGCCCCCGCCGCCGTACGCGCCGCGGGCCGCGCCGACCCGGACGGCTGCGTGACCACCCAGGGGCACGTGCTGCGGGTGCCGGACCTGCTCGCCACGCTGACCACCGAGGCCGTCGTGCACCACCTGGACCTGGTCCTCGACCTGCCCGACGCGCCCCTGCCCGGGGTGCTCGCCACGCGGGTCGCGGTGGCCACCATGGACGGCCTGCTCAGCGACGACGCCGTCCGCCCGGCCGCGTGGAGCGACGCGGAACACCTGCTCAAGGCCACCGGTCGGGTGCCGCTCACCGACCACGACAAGCTCGAACTCGGCGAGGTCGCCGGCTGGTTCCCCCTGCTGGGCTGACCGGTTCCGGTATTGCTGGGCGGCCGTTCAGCTTCACCGCTCCGAGCTGGCAGCTGCCGCCATTATCCGCTCGGCCATCTCCGCCTTGCGTGCGAGTGCGGTGGTGGCACCGGAGTAGAGCAGCGTGACGATCCTCTCCGCCGGGCCGCACGTGGTCCCCACGGTGTGTATCGACTTGTGCGGTCGTACCGACAGACCGCTCGTCCCCTGGGTCCCCAGAAAGCCGAGGAACTCCTCGAGCACATGCTGTCGGCCCACCAATCGAAACTGAGGCATGGTGGCCGGAGCAGATCGCGAACGGCGGTAGAGGCCCATCGACCCGTCCCCGTCGACCACACCCCGCCAGAAGTCACGCGACTCCACCAACCGAGCGTCGGTCGGCCCCTGGTACCGCCCCAACGCGACGAGCCGGTCGGCCAACTGGTGGGAACGGACCGAGAACTGGCACGAGTGATGGGTCGGATTGGGCGCCGAGATGGCGCTCGTGGAACCGAGGAAGGTACGGAGCTTGGCCAAGTGCGCTCGATCGCGTTCCGCGAGCCCCACAGAGATCTGCGGGATGTGCTTCGGCCGGTAACTGATCGACCCGTCGGCGAACAGGAAGCCGATCCAGTAACAGGCATCGGAGGTCAACTCGTCGAATGCCTCATGCCGGAGGGTGTGAACGACACGCCGAAGAGGCACACCCCGCCGGGTGATGAGGCCGCGAACGGCAGGCTCGGTGATGCCGTACGCCGTAGCCAGTTGCCCTAGCGACGCTCCCGCCTGGTAGCGCTGGAGAACCTCGGAGCGTTGGTCCTCGGTCAGCTTGCCGACGACTCTCGCCGGTATCCCTCGACGCCGCAGCAGGCCACGAATCGCCTGCCGGGACACGCCGCTCGAGTGGGCAATGCTGCTGAGACTCTCGCCGGCGAGCGCGCGCGCAATGGCGTCGGCCCTTGCGGCCTCCGTCATCCGAGCCCCTGTCTGCCTCACACGATGGCCATGTCCACGAAGCGCGACAGGTGGAGCTGCGCCGCCACCGTCACCGTGTCGGTCGGACCATTTCTGTGCTTGGCAATTATGAAATCCGCCTCCCCGGCCCGCGGCGACTCCTTGTCGTAGTAGTCGTCGCGGTGCAAAAGGATGACAACGTCGGCATCCTGCTCGATCGAGCCACTTTCACGCAAATCGGACAACTGGGGCCGCTTGTCGGTGCGCTGCTCCGGGCCACGGTTCAGCTGACTCACCGCGATGACCGGGCACTCGACCTCCTTGGCGAGCAGCTTCAGGCCACGGGACAGGTCCGCGACCTCCTGCTGCCGGCTCTCGGTGCGCTTCGGGGAGGTCATCAGCTGGAGGTAGTCGACCACGATCAGCTTGAGGTCGTGCCGCTGCTTGAGCCGGCGCGCCTTGGCCCGGATCTCCATCAGGTTCATGCTCGGCGTGTCGTCGACGAAGAGCGGCGCCTCGCTGATCTCGCCCATGCAGCGCGCGAGCTTGGTCCAGTCGTCGTCGGAGAGCTGGCCGCTGCGCAGGACGTGCAGCGGCACGCGCGCCTCGGCCGACAGCAGCCGCATGACGATCTCGACCTTGCTCATTTCCAGCGAGAAGATGGCCGACGCCTGGTTGGCCCTGATCGCGGCGTTGCGCGCGAAGTCCATGCTCGCCGTGCTGTTGTGGGTCGGGATCATCGCCCGACCCGCGAGGAAGAGGTGGTCGGAATTGTCCACCGTGACGCACCGGACGGGCACGCTCGCAACCGGCCGGACGTCGACGATGAAGCGGCTGTCGACCCGGGAGTTGCGCTCGCTCCGGCGCCGCAGGCGGTGCGCCTCCCGCTTGCGCGGCAGGCGGAAGACCTCGTCCCCGGCCGTGAAGCTCAGGTCGAAGTCCGTCGGGCCCTCCGCGGTACGCCCCTCGACGGTCCTCCGCGCAACCGAGCAGCCGTATCCGAGGCTGACGATCAGCTCGTGCACGTCTTCGGCGAGGCGGGGTGTGGTCGTGGTGAACCGCACGGTCCCGCTGACGGTCACCGTGCCGCCGGTGTCGAGCAGCCCGGCCAGCAGCGCTCGCCGCTGCGCCTCCGAGGCCCGCAGGTAGGCCCCGGGGATGTGCCTGTCGTCCAGGACTCCCGCCGCGCGCAGGATCCTTTCCTCCACCGGGTGGCCGCCGGCGAGCCACACCCCGAGCGGGTACGGCGCGAGCGGGAGATCCCGCTCCGGGAGGCGGAGTGCGGCGGCGTTCTCGACCGCGTGGTTCAGCCGCCGGTCAGCCGTGTCCGTACGCAGGGTCGCCCGGATCTGCTCCGTCGTCACCACGCCCGGCGACTCCGTACCCGTCAGGCTGCCCGACCGCTGCTCGACACGGGCCGGCAGGCGGCGGTGGCGGCGGCGGGCCGGATAGGCCCTGGCCGGGCGCAGACGCGGGCGCCTGCGGACGACGACGGGCGAGTCGTCGGCGACACCGTGGGCCACCCGGTGGGCGGCGTGCGTGAAGTCCGGACCGAGCACGACCTGTTCCGCGATCGTGACGTCGTCGCCGGGGGCCGCCTGCCGCAGGCGTTCGACGGCCTCGGCGGGCCAGTGGTCGCGCCGGCGGGCAGGGGCGGCGCGGCGACCTGCCCGCGTCGTGGTCTTCCACAGGTGTTCACCGTCGGCGACGATCACCGAACCGTCGGAGAACTCGACCTCGTAGCACGGCCGGTCGTGCCGCACCTCGAACGCGGCGGTGACCCTGGTGGGCAGGCCGTCGGCGCCCAGCAGCTCGTCGCCGACCTTGACCTCCCCCATGGTGGTCCAGCCCGTGGGCGTGGGGAGCGGGGTGTCCAACGCGAGCGCCTTACCCAGACCGGGCCGTCCGGCCACGATGATGAGCTGCCCCGCGTGCAGGCCGTTGAGCAGCCGGTCCAGGTCGGTGAAGCCGGTGGGGACGCCGGTCATCATGCCGCCCTGGGCGCCCACCGCCTCGATCTCGTCGAGCGTCGGCTGGAGCATGTCGGCGAGCACGGCGAAGTCCTCGCTGACGCGGCGCTCCGTGACGTCGTAGACCGCCTGCTGGGCGAGGTCGACGATGTCGTCGACGTCGCGGCTGCCGCCCTGAGCGGTGCCGTAGCCCAGTTGCACGATCTTGGTGCCGGCCTCGACCAGCCGTCGCAGGACGGCCCGCTCGCTGACGATCCGCGCGTAGTAGGCGGCGTTCGCCGCGGTCGGCACGCTGGCGATCAGCGTGTGCAGATAGGGGGCGCCGCCGATCCGGACCAGGTCGCCGGAGTCGGCCAGGGCGGCGGCCACGGTGATCGAGTCGGCCGGCTCACCTCGCCCGTAGATCTCCAGAATGGTGTCGAAGATGGTGGCGTGGATCGGCCGGTAGAAGTCGTTGGTCTTGAGGATCTCGACGACGTCGGCGATGGCGTCCTTGGAGAGGAGCATGCCGCCGAGGACGCACTGCTCGGCGGCGACGTCCTGGGGTGGGGTCTTGTCGAACTGGCCGTCCCGCTGCGGCGGCGGGGACGCCTGGCCGCCGCCGGAGCGCGGGTCCGCCCGCATGTCGTCGGTGACCGACACCGGTCCCCCCTCCACTGCGTCGGATCCAAATCCAGCTCTACCGCCGGGGTACGACAACCTCGACCTGCCGGTCGATCGGGGGTCATCGCACGGCCGGTCGGGGGCCCACCTTACGGAACCCGAGGTCAGACCCTCAACCACGGCGGTGGACGAGCCTCGGGACAACCTGTGGACGCCGGTGGACAAGCATGTGCGCAGGGTGTGCACAGCCTGTGGACAACCGCTGGGGAATTCCGCCTCGCACGCCCCTGAGCTGCGGAAACGCAATCCCCAGCCTGTGGAGGACAAGTTTTCGGTCGAACTGGCCGGTCGAACGTCCCGTACTATCTCCAGCGAACGGCTACACCTGGACAGCGGATTGCGCCATCGGTTGAGAAGGGTCACGCTCCCGCCGTGAGCTACCGGGACTGGGCACGCGGAGAGGATGGTCCGCGCGAGCGACAGCCGGTCGTTCCCTGGGACGTTCCCGCCGACCAGTCGCGCGTCGACTCCCACGAGCACGACGCCGGGCGGTTCCGCACGCCGAGCCGCCGTCGCGCCGCCGAGCGCGGCCAGCGGGAGCCCGTCGACCCCTACCTGCCGCGCTGGGCACTGGAGTCCGGCGTACGCAGCCCGGACGGCGGCGGCCGGCACGCCGCGCCCGACGACGAGGACGACACCGACGGCTCCCGGTCCGGCGGGGAACGGGCCACGGGCACCGCGCGCGGTTGGCGGCGGGCGAGCGGGACGACCCGGCGCGAAACCCTGGCGGTTCCGGAGTCGGACCACACCGGGGAGTGGACGTTCGACCGGCCGCAGGAGGGTGGCTACTCGGGGCGTCGCCGCGCCGAGGACGACCCGGTTTCCGGCGCGCCGCGGCCGAGGCGCTCTCCGTACGATCGTCCGCAGGTCGTCTGGTCTGGTCTGAAGGAGCCGGGCGACGAGGCCGGGGCGCCGCCGGCCTGGGGGCGCGAGCGGCCCGGCCGGCGGGCGGTCGAGGACGGACCGGCGGTCGACCCCTGGGGCGGGTCGTCGCGGCGGGCCGAGCCCGCCGACCGCCCGGAGTTCGACGCGTGGGACGCGTCCGGCGTGCACGCGTGGCGACCGGCCGGCGAGGCCGACCGGTGGGGCCGCCAGGGCGACGCCGGCCGGTGGGACCGGACCGACGCGTCCGGCTGGTGGCAGCAGCCGGACGGCACGGGCCAGTGGGAGAGGCACGCCGACGGCGACGGCTGGGAGCAGGCGGACGCGCCGCGATCCGGCGGCGGTGCCGCCGAGGGGTGGCCCCGGCCGGGACGGGACGACCGCGACGGGGATTTCTGGTCGGGCACCCGGTTGGCGGGCGACGACCCACGGTGGATGGATCCGCCGGCGTCGGCCCCTCGGTCGCCGGCGGTCTCCTACACCGCGCCGCGACCGCGCACGACGCCGCGCCGGCAGGCGGGCGAGCCGGTCGGTCCGTCGCGGGGTGCGCCGACGGCACCCGTACGCCGCCGGAGCGAGGCCGCCGGGGCGGGAGGCCTGGCGCGGCGCATCGAGGACGACCTGCTCGACCCCGATCCGGGCGGGCCGTGGTGGCCGCTGCTCTACACCGTCGCCTGCTACCTCGTGCCCGCCGCGCTGATCTTCTTCTGGCTGCTGACCCTCGACGGGCAGGTGCCGGAGGGTTGCGTGACCGACATCAACGGCGAGGGCTGCGACTCGCCGCGGTCGCGGGCGCTGGGCTCTCTGGCGTCGGGCCTGCCGCGTTTCGGGCTGGCCCTGGCCGGCAGCCTGGTGGTGGCGATGCTGCTGCGTCGGGTCGGAACGACCTGGCGGCCGGCCACGGTGGCGCTGGCCTCGGCGGTGGTCGGCGGCGGCCTGTCGACGGTCATGATCAGCGTGGTGACCGGGCAGCCGATCGGCTGACGCGGCCGTCGATCTGTCGACGGCCAGCGTGGCGACCGGGCGGCAGGCCGGCTGGCGCGGTGGCGTCGGCGAGGCGTCGGGCGCGACCTCGATGTGCCCGACGGTCGTCGGGACCGACCAGCCCGGCCGGGCGCGGCGGGTCGCCGGGTAGAAGAACAGGGCCCGCACCGGTGGGTGCGGGCCCTGTCGTGGTGCTTGTGAGGTGTCAGCCCTGGACGACGCTGAGGTCGAACTTGGCGGTCACCTCGGGGTGCAGCTTGATCCGCACCGGGTAGGAGCCGGTCGACTTGATGTGACCGGGCAGCTCCAGCCGGCGACGGTCGAGGACCGGGCCGCCGGCGGCCTTGACGGCGTCGACGATCTCGGCCGGGGTGACCGAGCCGAAGAGCCGGCCACCGTCACCGGCGCGGGCCTTCAGGCTGACCTTGAGGCCCTCGAGCTGGGTCTTGACCTCGTTGGCGTGGCCGAGGTCGCGGATCTCACGGGCCGAGCGGGCCCGCTTGATGACCGTGACCTGCTTCTCCGCACCCTTGGTCCAGGCGATCGCGAAGCCCTGCGGCAGCAGGTAGTTACGGCCGTAGCCGTTCTTGACCTCGACGATGTCGCCCGGGGCACCGAGGCCGGACACCTCCTGAGTCAGGATGATCTTCATATCGGTGCCTCCTCTCAGCGGGCCGTGGCGGTGTACGGCAGGAGCGCCATCTCACGGGCGTTCTTGACCGCACGGGCGATCTGCCGCTGCTGCTGCGAGGTCACGCCGGTCACCCGCCGAGCGCGGATCTTGCCGCGGTCGGAGATGAACTTGCGCAGCAGCGCGGTGTCCTTGTAATCGATGTAGGTGATCCCGTCCTTGTCGAGCGGGTTCACCTTCTTCTTCGGCTTGCGAAGTGCAGCGGCCTTGGCCATTGCTCGTGCTCCTGGTTTGCGATCGCGGGCGCTCGGCGCCATTAGAACGGGGGCTCCTCGTCGAAGTTGCCGCCACCCGAACCACCGCGCGAGGGTGCCGGAGCGGCCGATGCCCAGGGGTCGTCGAAGTTGCCTCCGCCGCCGCCCTGGCCACCACCGCCACCACCGCCGAAGCCGCCGCCACCGCCGCCGGAGCGGGACATCTTCTGCACCTTCGCCGTGGCGTAGCGCAGCGACGGGCCGATCTCGTCGACCTCGAGCTCGATGACGGTGCGCTTCTCGCCCTCGCGCGTCTCGTACGACCGCTGACGCAGCCGACCCGAGACGATCACGCGGGCGCCCCGCTGGAGCGACTCGGCGACGTGCTCCGCCGCCTGCCGCCACACGGTGCACGCCAGGAAGAGCGGCTCGCCGTCCTTCCACTCGCCGGACGCCTTGTCCATGAACCGGGGCGTCGAGGCGACCCGGAACTTGGCGACCGCAGCACCGGAGGGGGTGAACCGCAACTCGGGGTCATCGGTCAGGTTGCCGATGACCGTGATGGTGGTGTCTCCTGCCATGACCATCTCCTCGCGCACTCATCAGTTCTGCCGTACAGGCTCTCAGAGCCCTCCGACAGTGCCGATGAGGCTGATCCGGGTGAACCGGGTTGAATGCTTTAGCGCATCTCCGGCCGGATGACCTTGGTGCGCAGCACGGACTCGTTGAGCCGCAGCTGACGGTCCAGCTCGGCCACCGCTGCGGGCGTCGCCTGCAGGTCGATGACGGCGTAGATGCCTTCGGCCTTCTTGTTGATCTCGTACGCGAGGCGCCGGCGGCCCCACACGTCCGTCTTCTCGACCGAGCCACCCGCGGTCCGGATCACGTTCAGGTACGTGTCGAGCGACGGGGCGACGGTGCGCTCCTCGAGGCTGGGGTCGAGGATCACCATGACTTCGTAATGACGCAAGACGTGCTCACCTCCTGTGGGCTAAGCGGCCACGGTCCTTCCGTGGCAGGAGGTCGTGCGTCGTGGCCCGCGCCGGTCCCGGGGGAACCCGGCCGGACGCGGACAACCGGACCAGGATACCCGGTCCCGACGATCATGCCCGGGGTGGTCGGTCGACCCGCCCCGGGCAGAGGCGACGGGGGCCCGCGTCGACGTCGGTGTCGATGCGAGCCCCCGTGCACGGAGGCCGCGGGGCGTCCCGTCCGCATTCCTTGGGTGGGACCTGGGGAGGAACGACCACACCGATGAGGTTGGACCGGGAACGCCCCGCGGAGCTTTATCGTGTTGTTACCTGACGTTACAACGGCTCTTGACCCTTGTCGGGGGAAATGGCGGATTTCTCCGGAATTTTTTGAGGCCCCGCCCCCGCTGCCACAACCGGCCCCCGTCGCGCCGGGCCGCGCGACGGGGGGTGCCCCGGCTTCCCGGGCGGCTCCGTCACTCCCCGGCGGGCGGCCTGCGCGGTCGCCCGCCCGGGACCACCGACCGTGGATCCCACTCGCATCAACGACCACCGCCGCCGCGAGGTGACGCGCGACGGGTCCCGATCCCGCCCGCCTGGAGGTGACGCGCGACGGGTCCCGCTCCCGCCGTCACTCCGGTTGTCGGCGCGGCGACGTAGGCTCCCACGCATGCGTATCGGAGCCCACGTCGATTCGACCGACCCGCTGACGGAGGCGACGGCCCGGGAGGCCGGGGCCGTGCAGTTCTTCCTCTCCGACCCGCAGGGCTGGAAAGCCCCGAAGCCCCGGGAGGACGCGGACCGGCTGCGGGCCGCGGACGTCGACCTCTACGTCCACGCGCCGTACGTCATCAACGTCGCCACCCTGAACAACCGGATCCGGATCCCCAGCCGCAAGCTGCTGCTCGGGCACGCGCAGGCGGCTGCCGCGATCGGCGCGAGAGGGCTGATTGTCCACGGCGGGCACGTCAACGCCGGGGACGACCTCGCCGTGGGGTTCGACAACTGGCGCAAGACCTTCGCGTACGCCGCGGACTCCGGCGGCTTCGGCCTGCCGGTCCTGATCGAGAACACCGCCGGCGGCGACAACGCGTGCGCCCGGCGGCTCGACGCGCTCGCCCGGCTGTGGGACGCCGTGGGCGAATACGAGGTGGGCTTCTGTCTGGACACCTGCCACGCGCACGCCGGGGGTGAGGAGCTGCTCGGCCTGGTCGATCGGGTCAAGGCGATCACGGGGCGGATCGACCTGGTGCACGCCAACAACTCCAAGGGCGCGTTCAACTCGGGCCAGGACCGCCACGACAACCTCGACGGCGGGACCATCGACCCGGAACTGGTGGTGGCGGTGATCCGCGCGGCCGGCGCGCCGGTGATCGTCGAGACCCCGGGCGGCGTCGAGGGCCAGGGCGCCGACATCGCCTTCCTGCGCGACCGACTCGGCACGGAGACCACCGCGGCATGACGACCGACCAGTCCGCCGCCGGCGGCCCGAGCTCCGGCCGCCCCGCAGGCGCCACCTCGTCGGCGACGGCCGGCGACGAGGCCCGGCCCGACCGGGTCGTCGGCGCCCCCGACGCGGGAGACACCACGGGCGGGCCGGCGCAGCACCGAGCCAGCGCCGGAGCGGAGCAGGAGAAGCCCAACGCCGGAACCGGGCCGGACAGGACCGGGCCGGACAGGACCGGGCCGGACAGGACCGGGCCGGACAGGACCGGGCCGGACAGGACCGGGACCGGGACCGGGCCGGGCGGGGCGAAGGCCGAGACCGAGTCGGGCAGGACCCCGGCCGGGGAGGAACCGGCGGGCAGGGCCGCCGACCAGACCGGCAAGAAAGCCCTCGCCAAGCGCGGCGAGAGCAGGCCCACCGACGGCAAGAGCGACGAGATCAAGGGCGGCGGGGGCGAGGAAGCCGACGGCAAGGGACCCGGCGGCAAGACCGCCGTCGCAAAGACCGCCGACGGCAAGGCCACCGACGCAAAGAACGGCGACGCCAAGGCCACCGACAGCAACGCCGCCGACAGCAGGAACGGCGACGCCAGGGCCACGGACGGCAAGAGCGGCGACGACAAGGCCGCCGGCAACAAGGCCGCCGACAGCAAGGCCGCCGACAGCAAGACCACCGGCGACAAGAGCGCCAGCGAAGAGAGCGGCGACAGCAAGGCCGGCGAGGGCAAGAACGGCGACGGCAAGGAGGGCGGGAAGCCCGACCGGTGGGCGGCGTTCGCGCCCGCGCCCGAGGTCGTACCGAGCAGGCCGCGCCGCGCCGCGCGGTGGGTCGGTCGCCTGCTGATCCACGAGTGGACCCTGGCGACGGTCGGCTCGCTGGTGTTGGCCGTGCTGCTGACCTGGCCCACCCTGCGCTACCCGATGCACACCATCCCGCAGGACTACTGGGACCCCACCCTGCAGGCGTGGCAGATGGCCTGGTCGGGGCACATCCTGCTGACCAACCCGGCGCAGCTGTGGCAGTCGAACGCGTTCTTCCCGGAGGACTGGAGCTTCGCCTTCTCCGACACCCTGCTCGGGTACGCCCCGGCGGGCATGATCGGCAGCGGCCCCGAGGCCGCCGTGCTGCGCTACAACATCATGTTCGTGCTGGCCCACGCGCTCGCCACGCTGGGGGCGTACGCGCTGGCCCGGCAGCTCGGCGCGGGCCGGATCGGCGGCGCGGTGGCCGGGGTCAGCTACGCCTACGCGCCGTGGCTGCTCGCCCAGGCCGGGCACCTGCACGTGATCTCCAACGGCGGCATCCCGCTGGCGCTGGCCATGCTGGCCCGGGGGCACGGATACTCGCTCCGCCACGGCTACCGGCCGGAACGCCGACACGACGGCTGGGTCTACGCCGGTTGGCTGGTGGCGGCCTGGCAGCTCAGCCTCGGCTTCGGCATCGGGCTGCCGTTCGCGTACTTCCTCGGCGGGGCCGTGCTGGTGGCGGCCGTCACCTGGTTCCTGCGGCGCTGGGTGATCCGCCCGGTGAAGCGGCCGTTCGGCCGCCGGCTGCTGCTCGCGGACCTCGTCGGCGGGCTGATCTTCGCCGGTGTCGGTGCGCTGATGGCCATCCCGTACTTCAAGGTGGCGGAGCTGCACCCGCAGGCGGAGCGGACGATCGGCGACATCGCCATCTTCTCCCCGCCGGCGAGCGGCTTCTTCACGGCGCCCGGCGAGTCGCGCGTCTGGGGCGAGCTGCACGAGGGGGCGCGGGCGGCGCTGCCGTGGCACCCGGAGATGACCCTGCTGCCCGGTTTCGTGCTCTACGCCCTCGCCGCCGGCGGGCTCTTCTTCTCGGTGTGGAAGCTGCGGCACCGGCTGCTGCTGCTCGCCGGGGTGGTGGTGACGATGGTGCTCGCCATGGGCACCCGGTTCTTCGACGGCACCTTCACCTACGTGCCGCTCTTCGAGCACGTGCCGGGATGGAACGGCCTGCGTACGCCGGGTCGGCTGATGCTCTGGACCACGCTGCTCCTCGGGCTGCTCGCCGCGGGCGCGGTGAGCGCGTTCGCGGCCCGGGTGCGGGAGATCTCCGCCGAGCGGATCCCCTCCTGGCCGAGCCCGTGGCTGCGGCTGGCCACCCTCCTGCCGCTGGTCCTGGTGATCGCCGAGGGCCTGAACACCACGCCGCACCCGGTCGTGCCACCGCAGCCGGCCGCGATGCGGACCGTGACCGGCCCGCTGCTGGTGCTGCCGAGCAGCCAGAGCCACGACCAGCCGGTGATGCTCTGGTCCACGACGAAGTTCCAGGACATCGTCAACGGCGGCAGCGGCTTCACGCCGCGCCAGCTCGACGAGGTGCGCCGGGTGTCGCTCTCCTTCCCCGACCAGACCAGCGTCGACTACCTTCGCGTCCTCGGCGTCCGCAACGTGCTGCTGATGCGCGACCAGCTCGCCGGCACGCCGTGGGAGGTGACTGTCGACGCGCCGGTCGACGGTCTCGGCATCACCCGCGAGGAGATGGGCCAGGTCGTGGTCTACCGGCTCTGACCGGGCCCGGCACCGGGGTCTCGCGGGAGCGGCCGGCACGGCCCGGACGGCGCGCGGGCCGCTCCCACACCCCGGGGCCGGCCCGTGTCGGGCAACCCGGGCCGCCGGATCAGAGGCGACCCGGGGTCGGCCCGGATCAGGCGGCCCGGGCCGGCCCCGGATTGACGCAGCCCGGGCGCCGGGCCCGCGCGGCTAGGCCGGGGCGGGTGCCGGCTCGGCGGGCACCAGCGGTCGGCGTCGCCACCGGTCGAGCCAGGGCGCGTCCGGCGCGCCGTCGAGCGGCCCGCCGTCCGGGTCGTCGGGGTAGGTTGCCCGCACCGGGTCGAGTTCCGGCCGCAGGATCTCCCGTACGACCAGCACGCAGAGGATCACCACGGTGGTCAGGCGCAGCGTGGCGGCCAGCACGAAGACCCCCTCCGGGAAGACCGGCCGGCTGGTGGAGGCGCCGAGCAGTTCGCCGTAGAAGGCCGCGAAGTAGCCGACCTCGGCCACCTGCCAGGCCAGGAACGCGCCCCACTTCGGGCGGGCGAGCACCACCAGCGGCAGCAGCCAGAGCACGAACTGCTGCGACCACACCTTGCTGAAGATCAGGAACGCGGCGACCACCAGGAACGCGAGCTGGGCGAGCCGCGGCCGGCGCGGCGCCAGCAGCCCCAGCGCCGCCACCCCGAGGCAGGCCAGGCCGAAGAGGGTGTACGACAGGGCGTTCAGCGTCGGGATGTTGACGTTGAGCCACTCGAAGGGCCCGAGGTCGGTGGGGTTGGCGCCGCCGATCTTCCCGTCCAGGTGACGCCCGATGTACCAGATGGTGCCCCAGTCGATCGCGCGCTCCGAGTTCAGCTCGAAGAAGCGGTCCCAGTTCTCCCGGTACGGGATGGCGACCGGCAGGTTCACCGCGATCAGGGACACCAGGGCCGCGCCGAGGGCGGTGAGGGCGGCGCGGAGCCGCCCGGCGCGCAGCGCCAGCACCAGGATCGGGCCGAGGACGAACAGCGGCCACATCTTGGCCGCCCCGGCGAGGCCGAGCAGGACGCCGGCCAGCAGCGGTCGGCTGCGTGCCCAGGCCAGCAGGCCGAACGCGGCGAGGCCGATCGCGAGCAGGTCCCAGTTGACCGTCGCGGTGAGCATCAGCGCGGGGGCGAGCGCGAACAACGCGGCGTCCCAGGGTCGTCGGCGGCGCAGGGCGAGGATCACCGCGACCGTGGCGACCGCCAGCGCGCCGAGCACCAGCGCATTGAGGTTGTAGAACCACATGGCCTGGTTGAGCCCCGGGTCGTTCTCGCCGAGGGCGTGCACGGGCAGGCCGAGCGCGCCCATGAAGTACCCGGTGAGCACCGGATACTCGACGGGGTGGTCCCGGTAGGGGACGGCGCCCTCGTTGAGCCGCTCGGCGTAGTAGAGCGCCAGCACGTCGGTGTAGCAGAACCGGGTGTACTGCACGTTGTTCTGCCAGGCGCCGTCCTGGCAGGGCGACTTCTGCACCCAGTGCAGGGCCAGGGTCAGGCAGACCAGGGCCAGCACGATCCGGGCCGCCGTCCAGAAGCGGTTCTCGCGCCCGGCGGGTCGGTCGAGCGCGACGGCGTGGTCGCCCAGCGGGCCACCGATGACGCCGGAGACGCCCCGGACGAAACCGTCGGACCGGGACGGATGGTCGGCGGCACCGGCGTCGTCGATGCCTCGCGTCGGCTGCGTGCTCATGAAGGTGCATCCTGCCGTACGACCGGCCTCCGCGTCCTCTCCCAGAGCAACACGTCGGTACGCGAAACGCCGCCGGCGGCCGGACAGGGTGTCCGGCCGCCGGCGGCGTTCGTGGCTCAGTCGTCGCCCGGGCGTGGGGTGATGCTCGGTAGCAGCCCGCCACCGCCGGTCCCACCCGGCCTCGGCCCGTCCGGGGTCGCGGGTCCGGTCGGGCCACTACCCGGACCGGTGCCGCCGTTGTTCCCGCCGCCGTTGTTGCCATCCGGCGGGCAGAGCAGGCCCAGCGGTCCGCAGTCCGGCCGGCCGTCCGGCTGCGTCGGCGGCGGGGGCGGCGGCGGGGCCTCGCCGTTGCCGGCCTTGTCGTCACCGATGCCGGTGACGCTCGGCAGGTCCGACTTGTCCTTGCCCTTCAGCGCGTCGTCCATGTAGCGCTTCCAGAGCTCCGCCGGGAAGCTGCTACCGCCGATGTCGTTCCCTCTACCGTCGACGATGGTCGGCTTCTTGGGGTCGCGACTGCCGACCCAGACGGCGGTGGCGAGGTTGTCGTCGTAGCCGACCATCCAGGCGTGCGCGTTGCGCGGGGTGCCGTTGTGTTCCCAGGTGCCGGTCTTGCCGGCCGCGTCCCGACCGTCGGCCAGGTTGGCGTTGTTCTTCTCCGGGATCTCCTTCAGCACGGCGGTCACCTCCTTGGCGACCTCCGGCTTGATGCGCTTCTGCGGCTTGCGCTGCTCACCGGTCCCGGGCACCTTCACCCACTTGCCGGTGTCCTCGTTCTGCTGTTCCACGCTGATGACGAAGTGCGCCTTGTTGTAGACGCCGTCGTTGGCGAGGGTGGCGAGCCCGTTCGCGTGGTCGAGCACGGTGATCGGGTACTGACCGTAGCCGACCACCCGGTCGAACTTGCTCGGGGCGAGGTTCTCCGGCTTCTCCTTGGCCAGGTCGTACGGCTTCGGCGGGTCGACCGTCCACATCGTGCTCACGCCGGCCTGCCGCGCCATGGCGACCACCTTGTCGGGACCGATCTTCTCGGCGACATGGAAGAACGGCACGTTGTAGGAGCGGATGGTCGACTCCTCCAGCGTGCAGGACTTGTTGCACGTCTTCGTGACGTCGCGGCCGGCGTTCTGCACCTTGTTCGCGAAGCCTTCCGGCTTGAACGGGGTGGCGTCCCAGCGCGACTTGACCGAGATGCCGGCCTCGATGGCAGCCGCCAGCGTGTAGACCTTGAACGACGAGCCCGGCGGGTGGCCGCCCACGATGTCGCCGTTGGCGTTGGTGTTCTTGCCCGCGTAGTCGAAGTCGGCGCCGCTGTCGCCGCCGTAGTAGGCGAGCACCCGGCCGGACTTCGGCTCGATGGAGACCGCCGCGGCCATCAGGTTCTTCGGCTGCCCCTTGAGCACCGACCCCTTCCGGTCCGGCTGGGCCGCCGCCTCCAGCGCGCTCTGCATCTTCGGGTCGATCGTGGTGATGATCCGGTAGCCGCCGGTGCGCAGCTCGTCGACGCAGGTCGGCTTGCCCGGCGCGCCCGAGTCGGAGCAGATCCCCCACTGCTCCATCTCCTGGCGCACGTAGTTGACGACGTTGCCCCGGGGGCTCTTCACGCCGAAGCCGTTGCCCTCCTTCTTGGGTGGCAGCACCTTGGGGTACGCGGTCGGTCGGTCCGCGGCGTTGAGCCAGCCCTCCTCGACCATGCCCCCGAGCACGTAGTTCCACCGGTCCTTGGCCTGGTCGGGATTGACGGCCGGGTCGTAGCCCAGGTGGGTCTCGCTCTTCACCGGCTGCTTGATCAGGGCCGCGAGCACCGCGCCCTCGGCGACCGTGAGCTTGTTCGCCGACTTGCCGAAGTAGGTCTGCGCCGCCGCCTCGATGCCGTACGCGCCGCGCCCGAAGTAGATCACGTTGAGGTAGTGCTGCATGATCTCGGGCTTGCTGTACTTCTCGTTCAGCTTCGAGGCGAAGATCGCCTCCTTGACCTTCCGGGCGTACGTGTCTTCCTTCAGGTTCTCGATCGCGTTGCGGGCGTACTGCTGGGTGATCGTCGAGGCGCCCTGCTTGTCGCCGCCGCTGAGGTTGTTCCAGGCCGCCCGCGCGATGCCCTTGTAGTCCACGCCCGAGTGCTCGTAGAAGTTCCGGTCCTCGGCCGCCGCCACGGCGTGCTGGACGTACTCCGGGACGTCCTTGATCGTGACGAAGGTGCGGTTCTCGTTGCCGAGCCGGGCCACCTGGGTCTTCTTGTCACTGGCGAGGATCGTGGTGGCGAGCGGCAGCGGCACCTCGTCCGGAAGCGTGACGTTGGTCGAGTAGTAGGTGAAGCCGACCACGCCCAGCCCGGCGATCATGATGAAGATGGCGAAGCTGGCGATCAGCATGTTGATCCGCCTGCGCTTCTTGGAGCGCGCCGGGTCGCCCGCGCCGCGCCCGCGCCGGCCGGGGCCGGTCGGCCCGCCGGGCCCGCCCGGGCCACCCGAGACGGGCGAGACGCTCGCCCGCGCCGAGGCCCGGCCGCTGGCGCCGCCGACGGCGGCCGACCCGACGCTCGCCCGGCCCGCCGAGGCGGCGCCGACGGCGGCGGAACCCACCGAGGCCCGACCGGCGGATCCGGCGGCCGCCGGGGAGACGGGCACCGACGCGCGGCCCGCGCCCGCCCGGCCCGCGCCGGGCGCCGGCGAGACCGGCGCCGAGGCCCGGCCGGGCGCGGCCCGACCGACGGAGGCGGAACCCACCGAGGCGGAGCCGGCGGCCGAGCCGGCACGGGGCGGGACGGCCGCCGAAGCCGAGCCGGAGGCAGAGCCGCCGCGCGCTGGCACGGCCGCGGAGCCGCCGACCGAGGCGCGCCCACCGGCGGCCCGGGGCGCGACCGAGGCGCGACCGGCCGGTGCCGTACCCTCCTGTGCAGCCGACCAGCCGCCCCCGCGGGCGTCACCGCCGGGGTCGCCGTGCTGGCCCGGAATCTGGGCCCGCCCGCGCGGGGAACTGGGATCGCCGTACGAGTTCATTCCTCACACCCTGCCGTCGCGGTGGGACGCGGCTGCGCCGCCACCGGTTTGCCGTGAGATGGGACACCCGACAGTAGCGGCACGTCCGTGCCGACCGGCCGGGGTCATGTGTGAATCAATCGGGCCAATCAGACCAACGAGCCGTCGGTCACCCCGGGCGTGCGCGCGCTGACCGGGGGCGGCCGATCCAGCCAGGATCACCGTTGCGCCTCTCGCCTCCGTCGACCGGCCGCGCCGCCCACCGCGCCCTGCTCCGACCCGTCCTCGGGGTCCCCGGCCAGCCCGTCCCGGCCGAGCAGGTACTGCTCGACGAGATGGTTCCAGTCACAGCCGAGGCACACCTCCACCACGAAGACCTGGAACTCACGCAGCGTCATCGCCAGCACGGGCAACTCGGCAAGCGTCCGGGCCTGACCGGCCGACTGCTTGAGTTCGTCGCCGTAAATGTAGTGGACGCGCGTCAGGTTCTCGCTCCGGCAGATCGGGCACCGCTCGTCGGTGGGTTCGCCGTGGAAGCGGGCGGCGTTCTTCAGGTACGGCGACGCGTCGCAGACGTCGTACGTGCCGACCCGGCCGGCGAGGAGTTCACGCAGCACCGCTCGCTTCCGGAGCGAGAAGTCGACCACCTGGCGCTGCGTACGCATGCGGAGAAGGGTACGCCGTCTCGCCGGGCGAGGCGACCACGGTGACGATGAGTGACGACAGGACCTCGGAACGGGGGTTTGCCCTGATCACAGTGATCCGCTAGCGTGCGATGTATCGGTCCGATACATCGCGGCGGTTACCGCTCCGCGTAGAGGGTACAGAGAGGATGGCCCGTGCTCGAGCTCGCCATCCTCGGCCTCCTGCAGGAGTCTCCGATGCACGGCTATGAGCTGCGCAAGGAGTTGACCGCCAAGCTCGGCGCGATCAGGGCGGCGATCAGCTACGGCTCGCTCTACCCGACTCTGCGTCGACTCCAGGCGGCGGGGTGGATCGCCGAGGCCGCCGAGACACCCGCCACCGCCGAGGAGGTTCCCGCGTTGACCAGCCGACGAGGTCGGGTGGTCTACAAAATCACCGCGGAGGGCAAGGAACGCTTCGCCCAGCTCATCGCGCAGGCCGGGCCCGAGACGTACGACGACACGGGCTTCGGGGTGCACTTCGCGTTCTTCGCCCGCACCGACCAGGCGACCCGACTCCGCATCCTCGAGGGTCGCCGGCGAAAGATCGAGGAACGTCGCGAGGGGCTTCGCGACGTGCTGGGCCGGGCGGCCGAGCGCCTCGACGCGTACACGCTGGAACTGCAGCGCCACGGCCTGGAGGCCTGTGAGCGCGAGGTCCGCTGGCTGGAGGAGCTCATCGCCAACGAGCGCTCCGGCCGTGCCCCGGCCCTCCCGGCAACCGGGACGGCCGGCGGCCGACGAGAAGACAACAGCCCGCCTCCGCCTGGAGAGTCCAGGAAAGAGCGGCCGTGATGAAGAAGAAGGAGGCAGACGCTATGGGCTCCGTCCGCGTCGCCATCGTCGGTGTGGGTAACTGCGCCTCGTCCCTGGTCCAGGGCGTGGAGTACTACCGGAACGCCGACCCGAACGACCGCGTCCCGGGTCTCATGCACGTCACCTTCGGCGACTACCACGTCTCGGACGTGAAGTTCGTCGCGGCGTTCGACGTGGACGCCAAGAAGGTGGGCATGGACCTCGCGGAGGCGATCGTCGCCAGCGAGAACAACACCATCAAGCTCTGCGACGTGCCGCCGACCGGCGTCACCGTGCAGCGCGGCCCGACCTTCGACGGTCTGGGCCAGTACTACCGCGAGATCGTCGAGGAGTCGGACGCCAAGCCGGTCGACGTGGCGCAGGCGCTGCGCGACGCGCAGGTCGACGTCGTCGTCTCCTACCTGCCGGTCGGCTCCGAGCAGGCCGACAAGTTCTACGCCCAGGCCGCGATCGACGCCGGCTGCGCGTTCGTGAACGCCCTGCCGGTCTTCATCGCCTCCGACCCCGAGTGGGCGAAGAAGTTCGAGGACGCGGGCCTGCCGATCGTCGGTGACGACATCAAGAGCCAGGTCGGCGCCACCATCGTGCACCGCGCCCTCGCGAAGCTCTTCGAGGACCGCGGCGTCGAGCTGCTGCGCACGTACCAGCTCAACTTCGGCGGCAACATGGACTTCATGAACATGCTGGAGCGCAACCGGCTGGTCTCGAAGAAGATCTCGAAGACCCAGTCGGTGACGTCCCAGATCCCGCACGAGATGAGCAAGAGCGACGTGCACATCGGCCCGTCGGACCACGTGCCGTGGCTGGACGACCGCAAGTGGGCGTACATCCGCCTGGAGGGTCGCTCCTTCGGTGACACCCCGCTCAACGCCGAGCTCAAGCTCGAGGTGTGGGACTCGCCGAACTCGGCCGGCGTCATCATCGACGCCGTCCGCGCTGCCAAGATCGCGCTGGACCGGAAGATCGGCGGCCCGATCCTGTCGGCCTCGTCGTACTTCATGAAGTCCCCGCCGGTGCAGTACGCCGACCACGACGCGCACGCCGCCGTCGAGGCGTTCATCGCCGGTGAGGTCGAGCGCTGACGCGCTGACCACCAGCACCGCCGAGGGCCGGGTCCGCGGGGACCCGGCCCTCGGTATGTCTGCCGTCCGCGTGCCGGCGGCGTCCGGACCAGGCGTGGCTGCCGTCCGCGCGGCGTCCGGACCAGGCGTGGCCGCCGTCCGCGACGGCGTCAGGACCAGGCGCGGCGCAGGGCGACCCCGGCCTCCAGCTCCAGCAGCTTCACCTTGCGGTCCAGCCCACCGCCGAAGCCGACCAGCTTGCCGCCCGCCCCGACGATCCGGTGGCACGGCACGATCACCGGAAGCGGGTTCCGGTTGCAGGCCACCCCGACCGCGCGGGCGGCGCCCTGGTCGCCGAGCCGCCGGGCCACCTCGCCGTAGGTGAGCGTCTCGCCGTACGGGATGCGGGTCATCTCCCGCCAGACGCCGCGCTCGAACTCCGAGCCGCCGGGCACCGCCAGGGGCACCGCGAACTCGGTCAGCTCGCCGGCGAAGTAGGCCCGCAGCTCCGCCACGACCTGCCGGGCCGCCTCGTCGGCCGGCTCCTCGTCGGCCGCGTCGACCCGGCCGAAGTGGGCCCGGCGCACGTGTGCCCCGTCGGTGGCGACGGAGAACTCACCGATCGGGGAGTCGAGCACGGTCCAGCGCATCCACCCACTGTCCCTCGCGGGACGACATCGCCGCCCGCCGCCCGCCCGTGGGCACGCCGACCGGGCCGAGGGCGGCCCGCGCCCCGGTCGGCCTGTCGCGCCGGCGGATCAGAGCAGGGTGAACCCGAGCAGCAGGGTGCCGGCGCTGAGGCTGGCGCCGCCCGCGACCGTCAGCAGGATCAGCTTGTTGGGCTTCGTGTCCCGAGGCCGGACCACCGAGAGGAAGAAGCCGAGCGGCATGAGGACCGGCGCTGCCACCAGCAGGACGCGGATGAGCGCGCGGGCGCCGTCGGACGCGTCGGCCCGGTCGACGTAGGGCAGCACGGCCAGGGCGAAGAGGACCAGTACGCCGGCGTGCGCGTGGCCGGCCGTCCACAGGCCACGCCGGACGGGATTGTCGAGGTAGCCGGCCTTGCGCCGGGCCAGGTGCGTGAGCAGGGTCAGGCCGCCGAAGGCCACCGTCACGACGGTGATCAGCAGGATGCCGGCGGTGGTCAGGGTCGCCGAGGACATGGGTACCTCCGTCTTGTCATTGTCAAGATTGACCGTCGGGGCCAATCTTGTCAATAGCTAGATCCGCTGCCGCGAACCGTTCGACGCCGGGTGGGTCGGGGCGACCCGCCCGCGCCGCGCACCGCGCCCCTCCGCCGCCCCGCATAGCGTTCACCGCCCGGCCAATGCAACGAACTCGCTCGCCATCGTTGCTTTGAAAGCGAAGCTGTTGCAACACTTTGCCCCGCGTGACCTGCATTTACACGGTCAGCACGAAAAAGAGTTGTTGCCGGTTTCTCGAACGCAACGTAGCGTTTCCGTCAGAAGAAACGAGCTGGCGAGGAGAGCCTGATGCACACGTTCGACACCCCCACCCCGATCACCGCCGTCCTCGACATCCCCGCGGGACACGTCCGGTTCATCGCCGCCGACCGGGCCGACACCGCCGTCGAGGTCCTGCCCGCGGACGCCACGAAGGCCCGTGACGTGAAGGCGGCGGAGCAGACCAGGGTCGAGTACGGCGACGGCGTCCTGCGGATCGTGACCCCGGTGAAGAACCAGATCCTCGGCAGCTCCGGCTCCGTCGAGGTGACGGTGCAGCTGCCCGCCGACTCCCGGGTCGAGGCGAAGGCGGCCAGCGCGGAGTTCCGGGCCGTCGGACGGTTCGGCGACGTCGCCTTCGAGGGCGCACACGGGGCAATCAAGATCGACGAGGCCGCGAGCGTACGCCTCACCACCGCCGCCGGCGACGTCACGATCGGCCGCCTCAACGGCCCCGGGGAGATCAGCACCGCGAAGGGCGACATCCGGATCGCCGAGGCCGTGCGCGGCGCGCTCGTGCTGCGCACCCAGGCCGGCGACGTGTCGGTCGACGCCGCCCGCGGCGTCTCCGCCGTCCTGGACGCCGGCACCACCCTCGGCCGGATCCAGAACTCGCTCATGAACACCGGGGGAACCGCCGACCTGACCATCCAGGCGACCACCGCCGTCGGCGACATCTCCGCCCGCAGCCGGTGAAGACGTCCTGACCGCCGAGGTCCACGCCGGCGGCGGCCACCCCCCTCGTCCACCCACCCGACCACGGCGCACCGGCTCGTCCCACCCGACGCGCACGTCGCCCGGCGCGTCGCTCAGGCCCGCCCGACCCTCGTCACCTCGTTCGTGACGGCACCCACCGTGCCCGCACCGACCCCGAAAAGGACAACGGATGACAACCAGCCAGGACTATCAGGCCGCGGAGCAGCTCCTCCGCCGATCCGCCCGCCCTGGCGAGCTCGTCGAGGGCGACCGGGTCAGACCGCGATGGATCGACGGAGGCACCCGCTTCTGGTACGCGGTGAGCAACGGCGTCGGCAGGCGGTTCGTGCTGGTCGACCCGGCGGCGAGCACCCGCCGACCGGCGTTCGACCACGCCCGGCTCGCCGCCGCTCTCGCCACCGCGACCGGGCAGCGGGTCGACCCGGAGGCCCTGCCGTTCATGGCCGTCGAGCTGGCCGGCAACGCCGTGGAGTTCGACGCGTACGGCGAGCACTGGCGCTGCGAGCTGGACGGCTACTCCTGCGAGCGGGCCGAGGCCGCGCCCCCGGGCAACCCGCTGGAGGTGCCGTCACCCGACCGGAAGGTCGCGGTGTCCCTGCGGGGGCACGACCTGTGGGCGCGCTCGCTGGCCGACGGCCGCGAGTGGGCGCTGACCACCGACGGCGAGCCCGACCACCGGTACGGCTCCGGACCGGACTGCACGAGCAACGGCTCCCTGTTGCGCAAGTTCGGCCTGCCGCACCTGCCGCCGGTGGTGGCCTGGTCACCCGACTCGACCAAGGTGCTGACGCATCGGACCGACGAACGCGACGTCCGGCAGACCCACCTCGTCGAGGCCAGGCCCGCCGACGGGGGCGCGCCCCTGCTGCGCACCCAGCGGTACGCCTACCCCGGGGACGAGAACGTGCCCCTGGCCCGCCTGGTCGTGCTGGACGTCACCGACGGCACGACGGTCCACGCGCAGGCCGAGCCGCTGCTCATGTCGCAGCTGTCGCCGATCGCGACGAAGTGGGCCTGGTGGGCGCCGGACGGCTCGGCCGTCTACTACCTCGACCAGCCCCGCGACCGGCGCACGCTCACCCTGCGCCGGCTCGACCCGGGCACCGGCGAGGTCACCACCGTGATCAGCGAGACCGGGGCCACCCGGGTGGAGCCCAACCAGTGGGCGTACGAGCCGCCGATCGTGCGGGTGCTGGCCGGTGAGGTGCTGTGGTATTCGCAGCGGGACGACTGGGGCCACCTCTACCGCTACGACCTGCGCACCGGCGCGCTGCTCGGGCAGGTCACCGCCGGGCAGTGGGCGGTGCGGCAGATCCTGCACGTCGACGAGGCGCGGCGGGTCGTCTACTTCACCGCCTCCGGGCTGGTCGCCGACGACCCGTACCGGCGCACGGTGTGCCGGGTCGGCCTGGACGGCTCCGGCTTCGCCACGCTCACCGACGACGACCTGGACCACGTCGTCACGGTGCCGGAGAACGCCGGGTACTTCGTCGACTCCGCCTCCACCGTCGACACCCCGCCGGTGTCCCGCGTCCGGGACTGGACCGGGCGGGTGCTGGTCGAGCTGGAGCGCGCCGACGTCACGCGGCTCACCGCCACCGGCTGGACGCCGCCGGAGCGGTTCCGCGTCAAGGCGGCCGACGGGGTGACCGACGTCTACGGGGTGCTGTACCGGCCGCGGGGGTTCGACCCCGCCCGGCGCTACCCGGTGGTGGACACCCTCTATCCCGGCCCGCAGGTCGCCCGGGTCGCCCCCGGCTTCGACCCCGGCGGGATGGGCCTCGACGCGGAACCCCTCGCCGCCCTGGGCTTCGTGGTGGTCGCGCTCGACGGGCGAGGCACCCCGGGGCGGAGCAAGTCCTTCCACGACGCCTCGTACGGCCACCTCGCCGACGCGGGCGGCCTGGCCGACCACGTCGCGGCGCTGCGGGAGCTGGCCGGCACCCGCCCGTGGATGGACCTGGACCGGGTGGGCGCGTTCGGCCACTCCGGCGGCGGGTTCGCCACCGTGCGGGCGATGCTCGACTTCTCCGAGGTCTACAAGGCGGGCGTCGCCCTCGCCGGCTCGCACGACGCCCGCCACTTCAACCTGGGCTTCGTGGAGGCCTACGACGGCGCGGACGACCCCGACGCCTGGGCCCGCTCCTCCAACGTGGACCGGGCGGACCGGCTGGTGGGCAGGCTGCTGCTCGTGCACGGCGCGTTGGACGACCAGGTCCACCCGGACCAGACGCTGCGGCTGGCCGACCGGCTGATCGCCGCCGAGAAGGACTTCGAGCTGCTCATCGTGCCGGGCGCCGAACACACCTTCATCGACTGCCTGCACTACGTCCGCAAGCGCGCCTGGGACTTCCTGGTGCGCGAGCTGACGGGCGCGCAGCCGCCCGCCTACCGTCCCGCTCCCATCGCCATCGACCCCGAGATGCTCGGCGAGATGTTCGCCTGAGCGCGACACCGCCGGCACGCCGACGGGCGCCGGACCCTCCGGCGGCCCGTCCCGCCCCGGGGCGGCGTACTCCGACACCCCGTCGGCGTGCGCCGCCCCGTCGGCGTGCGCCGCCCCGTCGGCGTGCGCCGCCCCGTCGGCGTGCGCCGGCCACCGGCCCCGCCTTAAGGGGAACGCCGCCGGCGGGAGCCGGACGTGCTCGCCCGCGGTGCCACGTTGCGCCGTGTCGATACGGTGCGGGCGTGGCCACGGGGACACTGATCTTCCTCATCATCGGCGGAGCGGGCGTCGCGGTACTCGCGCTCGCCCTGCTCGGCACCGAGCTGTTCCACCTCGGCAACCCGGACTTCGACGGCCCGGTGTCGGTCGAGGCGGTCGCCGGGTTCGCCGGCGCGCTCGGCTTCGGCGCCGCGATCGTCAACGAGCTGCTCGGCGGGCGTACCCCCGCGATGATCGCCGCGGCGGTGGCCGGCGGCGTCGTCGCGGCCGTGCCCACCGCGTGGGCGGCGTCCCGGCTGAGCCGGGCGGCCCGCGACATGCGCACCGACCCCACCCCCACCCGGCACCACCTGGTCGGCGCGCTCGGCCTCGTCGTCACCCCGGTGCCCGCCGACGGTTACGGCGAGGTCCGGGTCCGCGTCGCCGGCCAGCCGGTCAAGCTCAACGCCCGCGCCGACCGGCCGATCCCGGTCGGCGCCCAGATCTTCGTGGTCGAGGCGCTCAGCGAGACCAGTGTGCACGTCGAGACCTACTGAACCCCCTCATAACGAAACAGGACGGTCACATGCCCCTTCTCATCGCCATCGGCGGCGCGGTTCTCCTCGTCCTCGTGCTCGTGCTCTTCGTGCTCTCCCGGATCAAGGTCGCCGGCCCGAACGAGGCCTTCATCGTCACCGGCCGCAAGGGCCGCACCACCCAGGGCGCCGACGGCATCCGGTCGACCGACATGTCCGGGCAGAAGGTCGTGCTCGGCGCCTCGGTCTTCGTCCTGCCCGTGGTGCAGAAGCTCCAGTCGCTCGACCTGTCCAGCCGCCGGATCGACGTCGGCATCCGCGGCGCGGTCAGCAAGCAGGGCATCCGCGCCGACCTGCACGGCGTCGCGATCGTCAAGGTCGGCGGCACCGAGGACGCGATCCGGGCCGCGGCCCAGCGCTTCCTGCACCAGCAGGACGAGATCGACAACTTCACCCGGGAGGTGCTGGCCGGCGCGCTGCGCTCGATCGTCGGCCGGCTCACCGTCGAGGAGGTCATCCGGGACCGGGCGGCGTTCGCCAACGCGGTCGCCGAGGAGGCCGAGCACTCGATGACCAACCAGGGCCTGGTGCTGGACACCTTCCAGCTCCAGGACATCCTGGCCGAGGGCTCCTACCTGCAGGACCTGGGCCGGCCGGAGGCCGCCCGGGTGCTCAAGGACGCGGCCATCGCCGAGGCGCGCGCCCGCCAGCAGGCCGAGCAGGAGCGGCTGCTCGCCGAGGAGGCCATCGCCGAGGCCAACCGGAACCTGTCGCTCAAGCAGGCCGCCATCCAGGCCGAGATCGACGCGGCCAAGGCGAAGTCCGCGGCGGCCGGGCCGCTGGCCCAGGCCGAGCGGGACCAGGCGATCCTCTCCGAGCAGCAGAAGGTCGCCGAGCGCAACGCCGAGCTCAAGCAGCGCCAGCTCGACACCGAGGTGCGCAAGCCGGCCGACGCGGCCCGCTACAAGGTCGAGCAGGAGGCCGAGGCGGCCCGCAACGCGGCCGTGCTGAACGCCGACGCGCAGCGTCAGGCCGTCATCGCCGCCGCCCAGGCCGCCGCCGAGCAGGCCCGGCTCACCGGTGAGGGCGAGCGGGCCCGCCGGGCCGCGCTGGCCGAGGCCAACGCCATCGAGGGCGCCAAGGAGGGTGAGGCCGAGCAGCGCCGCCGCTCCGCCATCGCCGAGGCGGTCGAGCGGGAGGGCGCGGCCGAGGCCGCGGCCATCCTGGCCAAGGGGCAGGCCGAGGCCGACGCGATGGCCCGCAAGGCCGAGGCCTTCGCGGCGTACGGCGAGGCCGCGGTGCTGGACCTGCTGGTCAAGGTGCTGCCGCAGGTGGTCGAGGCGGCCAGCGCCCCGATCGGCGCGATCGACAAGATGACCGTCATCTCCACCGACGGCGCCTCGTCGCTGACCAAGTCGGTGGCGGGCAACGTCGCCCAGGGGCTCCAGCTCGGCAGCGACCTGACCGGGATCGACCTGGCGGGGCTGCTCGCCAAGCTCGGCTCCGGGTCGGTGACCCCGGGCAACGGCAAGCCGCCGGTCGACGGCACGGCGGTCGACGCCCGCTGACGCGCTCCGGCGGCGGCCGACGACGCTGAGGACGACAGGGCGCCACCCCCGACCGGGGATGGCGCCCTGTTCTCTGTCGTTCCGTCCGCTTCTCTGCGGTTCCGCCCGCCGGGCCCGTCCGGTGTGCCGGCCGCCGGGCCCGTCCGGTGTGCCGGCCGCCCGGGCCGCTCGGTGTGCCGGCCGGCCGCCGGGCGCTACTCGACGATGCCCTCGTCGCGGGCCCAGCGCAGCAGCTCCGCCTCGGCCTCGTCGCGGTCCAGCGGGCCGCGCTCCAGGCGCAGCTCCTTGAGGTGCTTCCAGGCCCGACCCACCACCGGCCCCGGCGGTACCCCGAGCAACTCCATGATCGCGTTGCCGTCCAGGTCGGGCCGGACCCTCGCCAGGTCCTCCTCGGCGGCGATCCGGGCGATCCGCTCCTCCAGCGCGTCGTAGTCCGCGGCGAGCTGGGCCGCCTTGCGCCGGTTGCGGGTCGTGCAGTCCGAACGGGTCAGCTTGTGCAGGCGCGGCAGCAGATCGCCGGCGTCGGCGACGTAGCGGCGCACCGCCGAGTCGGTCCACTCGCCCCGGCCGTAGCCGTAGAAGCGCAGGTGCAGCGCGACCAGGGCGGTGACCTTGGAGGTGATCTCCTTCGGGTAGCGCAGCGCCTTCATCCGGGCCTTCGTCAGCCGGGCGCCGACCACCTCGTGGTGGTGGAAGCTGACCCGGCCGTCCGTGCCGACCGCCTTGGTGGCCGGCTTGCCGACGTCGTGCATCAGCGCGGCCATCCGCAGGACGAAGTCCGGCCCCTCCGTCTCGTACGAGACGGCGTTGCTCACCACGGTCAGGGTGTGCTCGTAGACGTCCTTGTGCTGCGCGTGCTCGTCGATCTCCAGCTTGAGCCCGGTCAGCTCGGGCAGGAAGCGCTCGGCGAGGCCGGTGTCGACCAGCAGCCGCAGGCCGGTGATCGGGTCCGCGCCGCAGAGCAGCTTGGTGAACTCGTCGCGGATCCGCTCGGCGGTGATGCGGTCCAGGTCGCCGGCCATCCGGGTCATCGCCGCGTACGCCTCGGGGTGCACCGCGAAGCGCAGTTGGGCGGCGAACCGGGCCGCGCGCAGCATCCGCAGCGGGTCGTCGCCGAACGACTCCGCCGGGGTGCCCGGGGTGCGGATCACCTTGGCGGCGAGGTCGTCCAGCCCGCCGTGCGGGTCGGTGAAGCGGTGCTCGGGCAGGCTCACCGCCATCGCGTTGATGGTGAAGTCGCGCCGCCGCAGGTCCTCGGCCAGGTCGGTGCCGTACTCGACGACCGGGTTGCGGCTGACCTGGTCGTACGACTCGGCGCGGAAGGTGGTGATCTCCAGCCGCAGCCCGTCGCGCTGGCACCCGATGGTGCCGAACTCCCGGCCGGTCTCCCAGATCGACTCGGCCCAGCCGCGCACGACGCGCAGGGTCTCGTCGGGGTGCGCGTCGGTGCAGAAGTCGAGGTCGTCGCCGAGGCGGCCGAGCAGGGCGTCGCGTACCGAACCGCCCACCAGGTGCAGCTCGTGGCCGGCCCGGGCGAACCGGCGGCCCAGCTCGTCGGCGACCGGGGAGACGCGGAGCAGTTCGGCGACGGCGTTGCGCTGCGCGGCGGTGAGTTCGCGGCGGTCGGCGGCGTGGGGAGCGGAGGCTTCGGACATGGGAGCGCCAGACTATCGGTCCCGACGGGGATGCGGTCCGCCGGGCGCGGGTAACGGGTGGCCGTTGACTATCGTCTGTGGCGTGCGGGCCGGGCCCGGCTCGGACCTACCCCTCTGCCTTGGAGGCGAGAAGATGAGCGGCGGTCTCTACCGCAGCGCGAACGCCGCACAGGGCGGCGCCGCGCCCGGCCGGCCGTCGGACGGCGCCACGTTCATCTCCGCCGAGCCGCTCAACCAGCCGGCCATGGAGTCGACCGCGCCGCCGCAGGAGCAGGTGGGCGAGGCCAGCGCCGCGACGAACAGCGCGGTGATGGCCATCGGCAGCCTCGTCAGCCGGGGTACGGGCTTCCTGCGCAACCTGGTGATCGCGGCGGCGCTCGGCGGCGCGCTGGTCGGCGACGCGTACACCACGGCGCAGATCCTGCCCGGGATGGTCTACGAGTTCCTGCTCGGCGGCGTGCTGACCAGCGTGCTGATCCCGGTGCTGGTGCGCCGGCGCAAGGCCGACGCCGACGGCGGCCAGGCGTACACCCAGCGGCTGCTCACCCTCGCGGTGCTCGCGCTCGGCGCGGCGGCCCTGCTCGCCGTCCTCCTCGCCACCCAGCTGACCTCGCTCTACGGCAGCGGCGACTCGGCCGGGGACTACTCGCAGCTGGTCACGGCGCTGAGTCGCCTGATGCTGCCGATCATCTTCTTCTCCGGGCTCAGCGCCCTGATCAGCGCGGTGCTCAACACGCGGGGGCACTTCGCCGCCCCGATGTGGGCGCCGATCCTCAACAACCTCGTGGTGATCGCCACCGCCGGCCTCTACATCGCGGTCTTCGGCGCGGAGATCGTGCAACCGGGCGAGATGACGACCGGGCGGATCCTGCTGATCGGCGGCGGCACCCTGCTCGGCGTGGCGATCCAGGTCGCCGGCCTGCTGCCGGCGCTGCGCAAGGTCGGGTTCCGCTGGAGGTTCCGGTTCGACTTCCGGGAGCTCGGGCTGCGCGAGCTGGGCCGGCTCGGGGCCTGGATGTTCTGCTACGTCGCGGTCAGCCAGGTCGGCCTGATCGTGCTGTTCAACCTGCTGAACCGGGCCGGCCGGGAGAACGCCGCCGGTCCGCTGATCTACAACAACGTCTTCCTGCTGCTGATGATGGCGCACGGCATCATCGCCGTCTCGATCATCACCGCGCTGATGCCGCGGATGAGCGCCGCCGCCGCCGACGGCCGGTACGCGGACCTGGCCACCGACCTGTCCCGGGGCACCCGGATGGTGACCGCGGTGCTCGCCCCGATCGCGGTCTGCTACGCCGTCCTCGCCACCCCCATCGCGTTCACCCTGTTCCGGTTCGGCGCCTTCAACGAGGACAACGCCACCGCCACCTCCGTGGTGCTGCTGGCCGCCGCGCTGGCGCTGGTGCCGTTCGCGGTGAGCCAGCTGTTCACCTTCGCCTTCTACGCGCTGCCCGACACCCGCACCCCGGCGCTGATCAACATTCCGGTGGTGGCCCTGCGCGTCGGGGTGCAGATCGTGCTCTTCGTGGCCTTCTCGGCGAGCTTCGCCGGCGCCGGCATGATGATCGGAAACACCGTCTCGTACGTGGCCGCCGCGATCGCCTCCGCCTGGCTGCTCCGCCCCCGGGTCGGCCGGATCGGGCTCGGCGGGATCATGCGGACCTTCGGCCGGGTCGTGGTCGCGGCGCTCGGGGCGGCGCTGGTGGGCCTGATCGTGGTCAAGCTGCTGCCCGGCGACGACACGCCGACCCGTGTGGAGGCCATCGTGCAGCTCGTGGTCGGCGGCGCGGTGATCGGCGGGACGTACCTCGGGTTGGCGATGGCGCTGCGGATCGGCGAGATCACCGAGGTGGTCGGGATGGTCCGCCGCCGGCTGGGCCGCTGACGGGGGTTGCCGGCGCGGCCCGGTGGATGGTCCACACGCTCTGTGAACGAGGATCACCAGCCTGGGGATGCGCCTGTGGATAACTCCGCGATTCGCCGCTCAGCCGCCGTAAGGCCCTGTGGATAACCAGCCGTACGGCTGAGTATGGCGGCACGGTCGGAGGGAAAGCCGGCGGACGTCGGTGCCGGCGCCACACCGCTCCGGCCCCACCGGCGAGCGCTTGCGGTCAACCTCTAGATTGGCCAGTACATGTGCCAGCAACGTGGCTGACAACGGTAGTAACCGGACAAGTCGACCGCCTGCCGGCAGCCCGGGCCGATAGCGGCGCGAAGATGACATGTCGGGGAGACGGCCAACCCGGGTAAGGTCGCTCTCGACGGGTACGGCAGGCGCCGACGCTCCGCGTCGACACCGGTCGGCCGGTTCCTTCGAAGGCAGAGCGGGAAGCCACATGCCCAGCAGCGCGGGTCCATCGATCGACACGATCACCGAGGGAGGACGGGTGACCCAGGTCGGCGAGGGTCAGGAGGCGGAGGAGAGCGCTCCGCAGGTCATGACCTTCGGTGCTCCCACGGCCGGTGAGATCCTCGCCGAGCGTTACGAGCTGGTCGAGCACATCAACAACGACAGCGCGGGTCGGCTGGTCTGGCGGGGCGTCGACGTCATCCTGCGCCGTCCGGTCGCGGTCGTGCTGCGCTACCCCGGTGGCGACTCCGCCACCGAGATGCTCCAGGGCGCCGTCGCGGCCAGCCGGGTCATCCACCCCAACCTGGTCGGCGTCTACGACGCGATCGACGAGGCCGACCGGGCGTACGTGGTGCGCGAGTGGGTCGACGGGCAGTCCCTGCGCGAGCTGGCCGCCGACGGCCCGCTGGACCCGGCCCGGGCCACCAGCATCGGCAACGCCGTCGCCAGCGCCCTCGCCGCCGTGCACGCCACCGGCATGGTGCACGGCAACGTCCACCCCGGCACGGTGATGGTCAGCGACGACGGCCGGGTCGTGCTGGCCGACGCGCGCACCGACGGCGACGACACCCAGCAGACCGACGTCCGCGCGGTCGGCGGGATCCTCTACTTCGCCCTGACCGGATACTGGCCGCACGCCGAGGCCCCGCTGCGGGGCGCGACCGCCGGCCACGGCCGGGCCGCCATCCCCGACGCCGTCCGCGACGCCGACGGCAGGATCGCCGCTCCCCGGCAGGTCCGGGCGGGCGTGCCGGCATACCTCGACGACCTCACCATGGACCTGCTCGACGCCGAGATCGCGCCGCCCTCGTCGGACGTGCTCGCCGCCGAGCTGGCCCGGCTGGACGTGCCGGCCGACGAGCAGTTCCTCGACAACACCGGCCCGCTGCGCTTCGCCGCCGACACCGGCGACGAGCCGTCCCCGCTGGCGGCGGCCGGCGGCCGCAAGGTCGCCATCGGCATCGCCGGCCTGCTGGCGGTGGCCCTGGTCGGCCTGCTGATCGGCATCACCGCCCTGCGCGGCGGCGACGACAGCCCGCGGACCAACCCGGTCGCCGCGCCCTCGTCCAACGCGCCGGGCGACGAGGCGACCCCGGCCGCCGCCGAGGTCCGAGAGCTGAAGATCAGCGCCGCCCGCATCATCGACCCGCAGGGCGACCGGGAGGAGCTGCGGAACGCCGAGCGGGTGTACGACGGCGACGAGGACAAGGGCTGGGAGACCCAGACCTACCGGGGGCGCGCCAACTTCGGCAACCTCAAGCAGGGCATGGGGGTCTGGATCGACCTCGGCGGCGAGCACACCGTCAAGTCGGTGCAGGTGCTCCTCTCCGCCCGGGGCGCCTCGGCGCAACTGCTCACCGGAGCGTCCAACCCGCCCTCCTCGAAGAGCGGCGACGGCCAGCTCTACGCCGAATACAAGGGCAATCTGATCGGGCAGCCGTTCGAGGAGCACGAGGGCACCAAGATGACCTTCAACGGCTTCGACGTCGACAAGAAATACCGCTATCTGCTGCTCTGGATCACCGAGCTGCCGCCGAGCGACGGCGGCTACAAGCTCGGCGTCCAGGAGATCACGGTCCAGGGGTCGTGAGCCGGCCGCCACGCCCCGGGCGCCCCATCCGACGGACGTGGTGATGGGCGAAGGCGGCAGACGGACGACCGGCGGGCCGGTGGGCGGAGCGAGCGGCCCACCGGTCACGTCGTCGGTGTCCGCGACGGACGTGGAGCTCCTGCACGCCCACGTGGCCGGCGACCGGTACGCCTTCACCGAGCTCTTCCACCGCCACCGTGACCGGCTCTGGGCGGTGGCCCTGCGCACGCTCGGCGACCGCGAGGAGGCCGCCGACGCCCTCCAGGACGCGCTCCTGTCCGCCCACCGTGCCGCCGGCCGGTTCCGGGGCGAGTCGGCGGTCACCACCTGGCTGCACCGGATCGTCGTGAACGCCTGCCTGGACCGGATCCGCCGCCGGCAGGCCCATCCCACGGTGCCGCTGCCGGACGGGGTCCGGGACGGCGGCCCCGACTCCGCCACCGGGGGCGTGGAGCCCGCGGCGCCCGTCCAGGACCACGACACCGCGCTCGTGGTCCGGCAGGCTCTCGCCGGGCTGCCGGCCGAGCAGCGGGCGGCGCTGATCCTGGTCGACGTGCAGGGCTATCCGGTGGCCGAGGTGGCCAGGATCCTCGGCGTCGCCGAGGGGACGGTCAAGAGCCGGTGCGCCCGGGGCCGGGCCCGCCTGGCGGCGCAGCTCGGGCACCTGCGCCCCGGCACCGCGCAGCGGCAGGAGCCCTCGCGGCAACATGGGTCGCCGCAACAGCAGGGCCCGTCGCCGGAGCGGAGGGCGGCACAGCCCGCCCCGGCGGCGGATCCGGACGTGCCGCCCGTCACCCGAGGGAACCCGGGGCCGCCCGAGGGCGTCCGATCGGGGTCGGGACGGTCTCGGCAGGGTGCCCACCAGGAGGACGCGTGACGGCCCGGGGGTTCGGAGAGGTCGACCACGACCTGCTCGCCGACTACGTCGGCGGGGCGCTGGACGGCACCCCGGACGAGGCGGTCGTGGCCCGCCTGGTCGACGAGGACGAGGCCTGGTCGGCGGCGTACGCGCTGCTGGCTCCCGCCGTGGCGGGCGTACGGGCCGACCTGGCCGCCTGGGCCGCGCCCGCGCCGGAGATGCCCGCGGACGTCACCGACCGGCTCCTCGCCGCCCTGGCGGACGCCCCCCTGCCCGACTCCGGCGACGACCCGCTGCCCGGCTCCGGTGACGACCCGCTGCGGGTCGACCCGTTGCCGGCCGAACCGTCGCCGGTCGAACCGGGGGCGGGCAGGCCGGGCGGGGTGCCGGCACAGCCGCTCGGCGGGTCCGGGCGACGCCCCGCCGGCGTACCCCGATCGGAGCCCGGTCCTGGCGGGACCACCGGGCCGGGCCGACGGCGCCGCCGCTGGTCCCGGGTGGCCGGCCCGGTCGCGCTCGCCGCGGTGTCGATCGCGGCGGTCGGGCTGGGCGTCAACCAGTTCACCCGGGAGCAGCGGGCCGACAGCGGCGTCGCGGACACGGCGTCCCGGCCGACGAATCCCGAGGCCGCCGGCCCCGCCCTCACGCCGTTCCGGGCCGGCGAGCCCACGGTGCGCAGCGGGACGGACTACACGCCCCGGTCCCTGGCCCAGTTGTCGCCGACGAGCAAGGGGGAGAAGTCCACCCCCAGTTCGCGGCCCGGGATCCAGGCCGAGGGCGGGCGGCTGCCCGGCAGCGCTGTCGGCCTCGACCGGCTCGCCGACCCGGCCGCGTTGAGCGCCTGCATCCGCGAGATCGGCACCGAGCACGGCGCCGGCCCGCTGGTCGTCGACGTGGTGGAGTACGCCCGGTTCGAGGGGCTGCCGGCGCTCGTCGTGCGGTTCACCGACGGCACGGGCGCGCGCTGGGCGTGGGCGAGCGGGCCGGAGTGCGGCGTCCCCGGATCCGGCTCCGACAGCCGCTACCGCACGCGGGTAGGGTGAATCCGCGGCCATCGGGCGTTTCACCGTCCACGTGACCTGACCCACCGGATGACCGGCTCGGGAATCCCCGGTTCGTACGATGACGTTCTGCACATCAGGCTGCCGGCACTCGCTGAGGGCGTCGGCATCGGATCGGCATCGGTGCGCGCGCCGGTGGCGAACAACACTATCGGGAGACGGCAGTGGACGAGGTCCGCAACCTGATCATCATCGGCTCAGGGCCGGCCGGCTACACGGCGGCGGTCTACGCGGCGCGCGCCAATCTCAAGCCGCTCATCATCGAGGGCGTGCAGTCCGGCGGCGCGCTGATGACCACGACCGAGGTGGAGAACTTCCCCGGTTTCGCCGACGGCATCCTCGGCCCCGAGCTGATGGACAACATGCGCAAGCAGGCCGAGCGGTTCGGTGCCGAGTTCCTCACCGACGACGTGACGCGGGTCGAGCTGACCGACACCGGCAGCGTGGGCTCCGACGCGGTCAGCACCGTCTGGGTGGGCCAGACCGCCTACCGGGCCAAGGCCGTCATCCTCTCCACCGGCTCCGCGTGGCGGCCGCTGGGCGTCCCCGGCGAGCAGGAATACCTGGGCCACGGCGTGTCGTCCTGCGCGACCTGTGACGGCTTCTTCTTCCGCAACCAGCACATCGTGGTCGTCGGCGGCGGCGACTCGGCGATGGAGGAGGCCAGCTTCCTCACCCGGTTCGCCGAGTCGGTCACCATCATCCACCGCCGGGACTCCTTCCGGGCGAGCAAGATCATGGCCGAGCGGGCGCTCGGCAACGACAAGATCAAGGTCGAGTGGAACACGGTGGTCGAGGAGATCCTCGGCGAGGACGGCAAGGTCTCCGGCGTACGCGTGCGCAACACGCACTCCGGCGAGTCGAAGGTCCTCGACGTCACCGGCGTCTTCGTCGCCATCGGCCACGACCCGCGCAGCGAGCTCTTCCGGGGCCAGGTGGAGCTGGACGACGAGGGCTACGTGAAGGTCCAGGCGCCGAGCACCCGGACCAGCGTGCCCGGTGTCTTCGCCGCCGGCGACCTGGTGGACCACACCTACCGGCAGGCGATCACCGCCGCCGGTACGGGCTGCGCCGCCGCGCTGGACGCCGAGCGCTTCATCGCCACGCTGCAGGGCTGAACAACCGAAACACATCCCGGAGGAGGGTCATAGTGGGAGCAACGAAGTCGGTCACCGACGCCAGTTTCGCCGCCGACGTGCTGAAGTCCGACAAGCCGGTTCTGGTGGACTTCTGGGCCGAGTGGTGCGGGCCGTGCCGCAAGGTGTCACCGCTGCTGGAGGAGATCGCCGGCGAGATGGGCGACCAGGTCACCATCGTCAAGGTCAACATCGACGAGAACCCGGAGACCGCCCGCGCCTACCGGGTGATGTCGGTCCCGACCCTCACGGTGTTCAAGAACGGCGAGCCGGTGCAGTCGATCGCCGGCGCCAAGCCGAAGGGCGAGCTGGTCAAGCTCATCGAATCGGCACTCTGAGCAGGGCGTCCGCACGTCGACCCCGCACCCGGTGGACCGGGTGCGGGGTCGACGTCTTTTTCCCGGCACCCCGCACCTCGGGCTCCGCCAGCGCATAGCCTCAACCCTGGGCCGCCCGGCCAGCCAGCGTCCGTGCAGAGGGGGTCGTGCGTGCGTCCGATCCGACCCGGTGACCGTGGAGCCGCGGTCACGGAGATCCGTGCTGTGCTGACCGGCCTCGACCTGCTCCCGCCGACGGCGCCCGACGCCGACGAGTTCGACGCCCACACCGAACGCGCCGTGCGGGCCTTCCAGCAGTCGCGGGGGCTCAGCGTGGACGGTCGGGTCGGTGCGGAGACCTGGCGGGCCCTGGACGCCGCCCGCTGGCGGCTCGGTGCCCGCACCCTCTACCACGCGGTCCCCGAGCCGCTCACCGGCGAGGACGTCCGGTCACTGCAGGAGCGACTGCTGGAGATGGGGTACGACGTGGGGCGCGCCGACGCCATCTACGGCGTACGGACCTCGCGGGCGGTCGCCCAGTTCCAGCGCGAGGTCGGGCTGACCCCCGACGGCTCGTGCGGACCGCACACCATGAACGCGCTGCGCCGGCTCGGACGCAAGGTCGTCGGCGGGCGGCCGCAGTGGCTGCGCGAGTCCGACGCCATCCGGCAGTCCGGCCCGGCCCTGGTGGGACGGACCGTGGTGATCGACCCCGGCCACGGGGGCACCGACCCGGGCGTGGTGGTGCCGGACGGGCGGCTGCGGTGGACCGAGGCCGACCTGGTGCACGACCTGGCCAACCGGCTGGAGGGCCGGTTCGCCGCCTCCGGCGTCCGGGTGCAGCTCACCCGCGGTCCCGCCCCGGAGGCCTGCCTGCCGGACGTCGAGCGGGCGGAACTGGCCAACTCGCTCGGGGCGGACGTGTTCATCTCGCTGCACCTCGACGGGCACGCCAACCCGGCGGCCGAGGGCGTGGCGACCTACCACTACGGCACCGACAACGGGGTCACCTCGGCGACCGGGGAGCGGCTCGCCGGGCTCGTGCAGCGGGAGATCGTCGCGCGTACCGGGCTGCGCGACTGCCGCACCCACGCCAAGGCGTGGGACCTGCTCCGGCTGACCCGGATGCCGGCCGTACGCGTCGAGGTCGGCTACCTCACCTCGCCCGACGACCGGGCCCGGCTGGTCGACCCCCGGTTCCGCGACCGGGTGGCCGAGGCGGTCGTGGCCGCGGTGCAGCGGATGTACTTCCCGATCGAGCGGGACGTGCCGACCGGCTCGATCGACGTGAGCGAGCTGCGGGCGGTGGTGGCCGCCGGCACGGTCGTGGACTGAGCCCGCACCGCCGCCATGCGCCCGGCGCAGGGGTCAGCCGGCGGCGGAGCGGGTGGCCGGGGCGGGGCGGACGGGACGCAGCAGCGTCTCGGGGCTCATCGAGCCGAGCAGCTTCTCCAGCGCGTACTCGACGTCGGACTTCCAGCTCAGCGCCGTGCGCAGCTCCAGGCGTAGCCGGGGGAAGCGGGGGTGCGGTCGGACGGTCTTGAAGCCCACCGAGAGGAAGAAGTCGGCCGGGGCGACACAGGTGCCGGCCGGGTCCGCCGCGTCGCCGAACTTGGCGTCGCCGAACGCCTCGATCGCCTTGATCCCCCGCTTGGTGAGGTCCCGGGCCACCCCCTGGACCAGCATCCGGCCCAGGCCGCCACCGGCGAAGGCGGGCACGACGTTGGCCGTCATCAGCAGCGCCGCGTCGGCCGAGACCGGCGACGTGGGAAACGCCATCGAGCGGGGCACGTAGGCCGGCGGGGCGTACAGGACGAAACCGGCCGGCATGCCGTCGACGTAGACCAGCTTGCCGCAGGAGCCCCACTCCAGCAGGGTCTGCGAGACCCACGCCTCCTTCTCCAGCCCCGGGTCGCCCGTCGCGCAGGCGCGGTCCGCCGAAACCGGATCAAGCTCCCAGTAGACGCACTGCCGGCAGGGCCGAGGCAGGTCCTCCAGGGTGTCGAGGGTCAAGCTGACCAGACGTCGCGACATTGGCGCATCCCCACATTAGGCTCGGAGGTGAGACCGGCACGGAACGACAACGCCGCCTTCCTGCCCCCGACGAGCGATCGTACGCGTGTTACGGACGCCACGGGAGAGGACGCGCGAATGCCCGCCTCCGGGCGCCCGCCGGCGGCCCGCGATGTGGACGCCGGTCACGTCGCGGCGACTGTCCTGGTCAGGAGCGACTAGGATCGACATCCGGCGTCCCGCGTCGCCATGGCCGCCGGTGTCCCGGGCACGCAGGGGCGGGAGCCACCCGAGCAGCCATCGAGGTGATGTCATGACCGGCACGACGCTCGACGACTACACCGACCGGTACGCCCGCCGCGTGCGGGGCATGACCGCCTCGGAGATCCGCGCGCTCTTCGCGGTGGCCAGCCGCCCGGAGGTGGTCTCGCTCGCCGGTGGCGCGCCCTACATCGCCGCGCTGCCGCTCGACGCGGTCGGTGAGATGCTCGGCCGGCTCGGCGCCGAGCACGGCGCGACCACCCTCCAGTACGGCATCGGCCAGGGCACCCTGGAGCTGCGCGAGCGGATCTGCGAGGTGATGGCGCTCTCCGGCATCGACGCCGCCTGCGGGGCCTCCCCTGAGGACGTGGTGGTCACCGTCGGCGGGCAGCAGGCGCTCGACCTGGTGGCCCGGCTCTTCCTCGACCCGGGTGACGTGGTGCTCGCCGAGGGCCCGACCTACGTCGGCGCGCTCGGGGTCTTCCAGGCCGCCCAGGCGCAGGTGGTGCACGTGCCGATGGACGACGACGGGCTGATCCCGGAGGCGCTCGAGACGGCCATCGCCGAGCAGGCGCGCGCCGGCCGGCGGGTGAAGTTCCTCTACACCATCCCGACCTACCAGAACCCGACCGGCGTGACGCTCACCGAGCAGCGCCGGGAGCGGGTGCTCGACATCTGCGAGCGGGCCGGCCTGCTGGTCGTCGAGGACGACCCGTACGGCCAGCTGGGCTTCGAGGGGGAGGCGCCGGCGCCGCTGCGCGCGCGCCGCCGCGACGGCGTCTTCTACCTCAGCACCTTCTCCAAGACCTTCGCCCCCGGGCTGCGGGTGGGCTGGATCCTCGCGCCGCACGCCGTCCGCGACAAGCTGGTGATCGCCAGCGAGGCGCAGATCCTCTGCCCGAGCGGCTACGCGCAGGCCGCCGTCTCGACCTATCTCGGCACCATGCCCTGGCGGGAGCAGCTCAAGGTCTACCGCGAGGTCTACCGGGAGCGGCGCGACGCGATGCTCGCCGCCCTGGAGGACCTGATGCCGGCGGGCACCACCTGGACGACGCCGGGCGGCGGCCTCTTCGTCTGGGCGACCCTGCCCGACGGCCTGGACTCGAAGGCGATGATGCCGCGCGCGATCGCGGCGCGGGTCGCGTACGTGCCGGGCACCGGGTTCTACGCCGACGGCACGGGCAGCGGCAACATGCGGCTCAACTTCTCCTTCCCGTCGCCCGAGCGGATCCGCGAGGGGGTGCGCCGGCTGGCCGGCGTGATGGAGCAGGACATCGCCATGCGGCGGGTGTTCGGCGCCGTCGGCCGTCCCGGCACGCGGCGTGGGCAGGCCGGCTCGGACGCGCCGGGCCCCGACTTGGCATGATTCCGGCATGGCTCCCACCGCTGCCGACCGTTCCGTCGTGACCGACTCCGCCGTCACCGCCGACCTGCGGGTCCTGGTGCTCGCCGGCGGCCTCTCCTACGAACGCGACGTGTCGCTCCGGTCCGGCCGCCGGGTGCTCGACGCGCTGCGCGCGGTCGGGGTGGACGCCGAGTTGCGGGACGCCGACGTCACCCTGCTGCCGGCCCTGAGCGTCGACCCGCCGGACGCCGTCGTCATCGCCCTGCACGGCGCGACCGGCGAGGACGGCTCGCTGCGCGGCGTGCTCGACCTCTGCGGCGTCCCGTACGTGGGGTGCGACGCCCGCGCGTCCCGGCTCGCCTGGGACAAGCCGTCCGCCAAGGCGGTGCTCCGCGAGGCCGGCATCCCCACCCCCGACTGGGTGGCGCTCCCGCACGACCGCTTCTCGGAGCTGGGCGCGGTGGCGGTGCTGGACCGGATCGTCGACCGGTTGGGGCTGCCGCTGATGGTCAAGCCCGCGCAGGGCGGCTCGGGGCTGGGTGCCGCCGTGGTCCGGGACGCCGCGTCCCTGCCGGCCGCGATGGTCGGCTGTTTCGCGTACGACCAGACGGCGCTCGTCGAGCGGTACGTGCCCGGCATGGACGTGGCGGTCTCCGTGGTCGACCTGGGCGACGGGCCACGCGCCCTGCCGGCGGTGGAGATCGTGCCCCGCAACGGCGTGTACGACTACGCCGCCCGCTACACCGCCGGCCGGACGACCTGGCACACCCCGGCGCGGCTGGAGCCGGAGGTGGCCGACGCTGTCGCCGAGGTTGCGCTCGCCGCGCACACCGCGCTCGGTCTGCGTGACCTCAGCCGCGTCGACCTGATCGTGGACTCGGCGGGGCAGCCGCACGTACTGGAGGTCAACGTCTCGCCGGGGATGACCGAGACCTCGCTGCTGCCGCTCGCGGTGCAGGCGGCCGGGCTGGACTTCGGCGCGATGATCGGCACGCTCGTGGCGCGCGCGGCGAAGCGCCACGACTGACAGAAACCCCTTCCCTCGCCACGGGCGGCCGGCCGGATCCCCGGTGGCCGCCCGTGGCGCGTCAGCGGGCCCCGATCCCGGGCGGACCCGGTCGCCTGTGAGCAGGCTCGCGGGGAGCAGGGCGGGCCTGAGCAGCGCGGCAAGCAGGGTCACGTCAGCCGTCGGGGCGGCCGGCCCGATTCGGGACGGGCGCCCCGGCCTCCACGCGACCGGGCCCGGCCGTTGTCACGCGTCAGTCGAGGGACGGCCGGGTGCCCGGGGCGGCGCCTCGTCCTCCCGGCGCTCGGCGGCCTCGTCTGTTCGGTGCGCGGCGGTCTCGTCCGTCCACTGCTCGGCGGGCAGGAGGGGAGTCTCCTCGGCGGACCCGATCACGGATACGGCCTCACCCTCCGCCGCCTCGACCTCGACCGGCGGCTGCCCGGCGAAGCTGGCCGGGGTCTGCCACTGGATGCGCGACGGCTCGGCGAGAGGTCGGCCCCCGAACTCCGCCAGCCACGCGGCCACTAGGGCGAGATTCTCTCGCCACTGCGCCTCGGAGATGGGCGGCAGGATCGAATCCCACAGGGAGAGGAAGGTCCCGCGGAGCTGTAGCTGGCCGTAGGGCCGGGCGAGGAACCACATGTGGAGGTGGGCCGACCCGTCACCCCAGCGGTTGACGTGCACCCGGGCGACTCCGTCCAGGGAACGGATCGCCCGCTCCAGGCGTACGGTCATCACCCCCAGCTCCGCGGCGAGCAGGTTCGGCAGGTCGCCGAGATCCAGATGCGAACGGGACTCCAGGATCAGCACCATCGGCAGACCGGTGGGGCGGTCCATGGCGCGTACCCGCCAGCGCTCGCCCACCCAGATGTAGGCGTCGTCGGGGGCGTTGCAGGCGGTGCATTCCCGGTGCCCCTCGCCCCGACGGGGCGGTTCGACGGGGACCGGATCGTCGAGTTGCTTGACACGAAGGTCGCCCTCGAAGGGAAAGGACGGCCACTGGGTGAAGTCCGGGACTGAGGGAGGGGTGTCGCGCACGACGCTGACACTAACCGCTTCCGGCACTGCTGTCCCTACCCGGAAGATCGGCTGACCGGTCCGATCAAGCCGGCCGGGTGCGCGCGTTGTCCACAGGTATCCACAGGCCGCTGAGACGCCCGACACACCCCGTCATCCACAGGTCGGCACCCGGTTTCACGCGGGGTTTCACGTGAAACCGGGTCGGCCTGTGGATAACTCGTGTGGATAACTTTCGGCGTGCTGAGGGACGGCCCGAGAGCCGTTTCACGTGAAACCCCCGGCGTTCGTGCGGTGCGGGGTCATGGGCGCCGCCACGCGCGTGCCTCGGGGCGGGCCTTGGCCGGCGAGACGTCGACGGCGGGCACCCGACCCGCGAGCGCGCGGCGGGCGGCGCGGGCGGCGCGACCGGGGCGAGCGCCCGCCACACCGACCGACTCCGCTCGCTGGCGCAAGCCTGGTGCCGGCGTGGACAGTTCGGCGGCGCGGCCGCGACGCGCCGGCGGCATGCGGACACAAGCCGGCACCCCGAGCGCCGCCCGCGCCGCCGCCGGGCGGCCTCGAAACGGTTCGGCACGGGAGCCGGTCCGGGCTGCGGCCTCGGCCAGCGGGGGGCGTCGGTCGGCGAGGAAGGGTCGTGATGCGTTGGAGCACCGCAGGGGCCGAGGGGTGCGGATCGCCCCGGGTAAGGCGGGCGCAGGAGGCGTAAGCGCTTTTTCTCTCGCGTGGCCGACGGCTTCCTCGGATACGAACCCGGAGAGAAGGAGGAGCGGGGGCGGTACCAGTTTCACGTGAAACAGCGAGACCTCGACGACCGTCCGTCGAGGAGGAGCCGAGAAGCGTTCCGATCGCAGCCTTGGTCTCGCCGGCCGGTGCCGGCTCGCTCTCGTTCCACGTGAAACGCCGACGTGCTGACCGGGAGTGGAGTCGAGGGCGCTCCGGGTGGACCGCGCGCGACCGTCAGGTGGGCCATGCCGGGAAGTGCGTGCGTCTTGCGACCGCTGGGTGGGCCATGCCAAGCAGTGCGTCTTGCGACCGTGGGGGTGAGCCATGCCGAGCTGCGTCGCAAACGCCTCTCTACGGCTTCTCAGGGGCGGCACTCGCCGTCTGTGTCGGCCAGTGGGGGCAGCCGCAGGCAACGGCGTTGGCGGCCGATTGAGGGGGCCCGCTGGCGGACCGACGAGCGACCCGCAGGCAAGGAGCGGGCTGGTGACGAACGAAGAGGCGAACCATCGTTGCTGCCGACCGCGAAGCATGCCGCGGGATTGCGACGCCCGAGCCAAGCGGCCGACGCGAACCCAGGCACAGGAGCCGGCGCGACAACGCAACCGATGGCACGGATTCCCGCCCGGTCAGACCCCGACCGACGACGTGGCGAAGGGATCGGTACGGACCCGCCGGACGCAGATCGCCAGCGCGACCCGAACCCCGACCACCGGAACCGGACCGGCCCATACGCGGTCTCAAACTCCGGACCAGCCGGCCGGCCCCATACGCGGTCCCAAACTCCCGACCAGCCGGCCGGCTCATACACGGTCCCAGGCTCTCGACCACCCCCGCCGGCCCCACACGCGGTCCCAGACCCCGACCACCCCCGAACCGGCCAGAGGCAGCCCAGGACCCCGACCGCGAAATCGGAAACAGCCAGCGCGGCCCGAAGGGTCGGGGTCTCCACATGGCGCGGCCGCGCGACCCGGACGGGTCACGCGGCCGGCGATGCGGGGGTCAGGCCTCCGGCTCCTCTTCCTGGCCGACGCCGATGATGCCGACGATCCGCTCCAGGTCGTCCACCGTCGCGAACTCGATCGTGATCTTGCCCTTGCTCCGGCCGATGTCGACCTTCACGCGGGTGTCGAAGCGGTCGGAGAGGCGGTCGGCCAGATCCGTCAGAGCGGGCGCGTGCGGCTTCGGCCGGCGGCGGGCCGCCTCCTTCTTCGTGGGGCCGTCGCTCAGCGCCAGGGCGACGATCTCCTCCGTCGCGCGGACCGAGAGCCCTTCGGCGACGATCCGGAGGGCCAACTGCTCCTGTGCCTCCGGCTCGTCCAGGCTCAGCAGCGCCCGGGCGTGCCCGGCGGAGAGGATGCCGGCGGCGACCCGCTTCTGCACCGGCGCCGGGAGGTTGAGCAGCCGGATCGTGTTCGAGATCTGCGGGCGGCTCCGGCCGATCCGGCGGGCGAGTTCCTCGTGGGTGGCGCCGAACTCGTCCAGCAGCTGCTGGTACGCGGCGGCCTCCTCCAGCGGGTTGAGGTTGGCCCGGTGGATGTTCTCCAGCAGCGCGTCCCGGAGCATCGCGTCGTCCCGCGTGTCGCGGACGATGGCGGGGATGGACTCCCGCCCGACCGCCTGCGCGGCCCGCCAGCGCCGCTCGCCCATGACGAGTTCGTACTTCTCGTCGTCGAGCTGCCGTACGACGATCGGCTGGAGGAAGCCGACCTCCTGGATGGAGGTCTTCAGCTCCTCCAGGGCCTCCTCGTCGAAGATCTGCCGGGGCTGCTTCGGGTTCGGCACGATCGCGTCGACCGGGATCTCGGCGAACCGCGCACCGGGCACCGGGCTGAGCACGGGTTCGGGCTCGACCGGTGGCGTGGCGGCCGGACCGGCCACCGGCGGCGACGGCTCCGACGGGGTGTCGACGACGGCGGCGGGTGGTGCCGGCTCAACCGTGGCGGTGGCGGTCGGCGCCGGTCCGGTCGGGATGAGCGCCCCCAGGCCCCGACCCAGACCGCCCCGAGGACGGTTCTTCATGCCACGCCTCCCAGCGACTGTTCCGCACTACGCATTCCGGCTCACCGGCTCCTTGACGCCACGCTCGGCGATCTCCTGAGCGGCCTCGAAGTAGCTCGTGGCTCCCCGCGATCCCGGATCGTAGGTCATCACGGACTGGCCGTAGCTCGGTGCCTCGGAGACGCGGACGTTACGCGGGATCACGGCCTGGAGCACCTTGTCGCCGAAGTGGTTCCGCACGTCCTGCTCGACCGCGTCGGCCAGCCGCGTACGCCGGTCGTACATGGTGAGAAGGATCGTGGAGACCTCGAGCTTCGGGTTGAGGTGCTGCCGAACCAGGTTGATGTTGTTGATCAGCTGGTTCAGCCCCTCCAGCGCGTAGTACTCGCACTGGATGGGGATGAGCACCTCCTGGGCGGCGACGAGCGCGTTCACCGTGAGCAGGCCGAGCGACGGCGGGCAGTCGATGAAGACGTAGTCGAAGTGGCCGGGGTAGGCGGCGATGGCCCGGGCCAGCCGGGACTCGCGGGCGACCACCGACACCAACTCGATCTCCGCGCCGGCCAGGTCGATCGTGGCCGGTACGCACCAGAGGTTGGGGATGCCCTCGACGCCCTGGGCGACCTCCTCCAGTGGCACGCTGTTGATGAGGCAGTCGTAGACGTCCGGCACCCCGGTGTGGTGCGGCACGTTCAGCCCCGTGGAGGCGTTGCCCTGCGGGTCCAGGTCGACCACCAGCACACGGTTGCCGTGCAGGGCGAGCGCCACCGCAAGGTTCACCGTGGTCGTGGTCTTACCCACGCCGCCCTTCTGGTTCGCGACGCACATGACCCGGGTCCGCTCCGGGCGAGGCATGGTGACCTCGCCACTCGGATTCAGGATCTGCACGGCGCGCATCGCCTCCATAGCCAACGGTGGGTCATCCTCTTCGCGCGTCGGGGTTTCACGTGAAACGTACGCGTCCTCGGTGACGGCGGGCCCGTAGGCTCCGGCCGGGGACGCGGGCGTGTCGGTGACGGGTACGGGCTCGGGAGCGGCGTCCGGCACCGCGTCCGGGGTCGGCTGCTGCGGCACCGGGGATTCGTACCGCGCCGAGGCCGAGGTGTGGCGGCGGATGGGGATCACCCGACCGCCGGTCGAGTTGCCGGTGCGCGCCGGACCGTCCGCAGCCGGTCGGGCGGCGGGCAGCGCCGGGCGGCTCTCCCGCCCGACGATCGGGTCACAGTCCGGCGGCCGGGTCGACGGGCCGCCGGACGGCCCGGCGGGCGACCAGCTCGGGTAGTCGGTTTCACGTGAAACGGGATCGCCCGCTGCCCCGGTCACGCGTGGATCGTCGTACCTGCCGTCGTCATGCACCTGTCATCCCTGCCCGCTTCGGATGGTCGGCCCGCATCCCCGTCAACTGGCCGCACGTGCGCTCGCACCGCGGAGCGTACGGCCCGGCGGGAGCGGTCGGGACCCGGTGAACGTCCGATACCGCCCGCTCCACACTATCGACGCGCGGCCAGCCTACGGCTCACGGGCGCAGCCGGTCCACGTCGGGTTCGCATCCCTTCCGTCCACCCGCGTGGTTCAACGAGCCAACCGCCGGCCGGGACGCCCGTTCCGGCGTCGCCTCCGAAGTGGATTCAGCGCCGGCGGGACCGGCCACCGCGGGACCGCTTCGGCGCCTTGGGCCGGGCGGTGCCGACCATCCGCTCCCGCACGATCTCCACCACGGTCGTCGGCGGGTCGATGACCCCCTCGCCGCAGCGGTGCACCTGCGGCTCGCCGCCACCGAGCCGGGCCACCGTCTCCGCGTGCTCGGCGATTTCGTCGGCCGCCGACGCGCCCTTGAGGGCGACGAGCCGGCCGCCGGACACGACCAGCGGCAGGCACCACGCCGACAGCCGGTCGAGCGGCGCGACGGCGCGGGCCGTGACCACGTCACCGCTCAGCGGGCCGACGCCCGACGAGCCCGTGGCCGCCTCGTCCGCGCGCCCCCGGAACACGCGGACCGTCTTCGCCAACCCGAGTTGCTGCACCGCCTCGATGAGGAAGGAGGTGCGTCGGGCGAGCGGCTCGATCAGGGTCACGGTCAGGTCCGGTCGCGCGATCGCCAGCACCAGACCGGGCAGGCCCGCGCCGGAGCCGACGTCCAGCACCGTCGCGCCCTCCGGGATCCGCTCGGCCACCGCCGCGCAGTTGAGCAGGTGTCGGTCCCACATCCGGGGTGCCTCGCGCGGCCCGATCAGGCCGCGCACCACGCCGTCGGTGGCCAGCAGTTCGGCGTACGCGGCGGCCAGGTCGAGCCGGTCGCCGAAGAGGGTGCGGGCGGCGCCGGCCAGTTCCGGCGGCAGCACCGCGTCGGCCGGCGAGGGGACGGTTCCGCCGGCCGACGCCGGGGTGCCGTCGGAGGGTACGGGCGAGTCGGGCCGGACAGGCGACGGCCCGGGCGGCGTGCCACCCGGGCCGGCCGCGGCACCGGCCGCGGTGTCGTCGTGAGTCACCCCGGTCAGTCCGCCGGCCGGACGATGATGCGTCGGTTCGGCTCGACACCCTCGGACTCGCTCTCGACGCCGCTCATCGCGTTGACGACGTCGTGCACGCACTTGCGCTCGAACGCCGACATCGGCTCCAGGCGCACGGGCTCGCCGTACTCCTTGACCTTCTCGACGGCGTTCTTGGCGACGGCGGCAAGTTCCTTGCGGCGGTTCGCCCGGTAGCCGCCGACGTCGAGCAGCAGCCGGCTCGGCGTGCCGGTCTGCCGGAAGACGGCGAGCCGGGCGAGCTCCTGGAGGGCCTCCAGGGTGGCCCCGCGCTGGCCGACCAGGTTCTGCAGCCGACCCCCGACCACCTCGACGACGGGACGGCCGCCGGACACCAGCTCGTCGATGTCGCCGTCGTAGTCGAGGATGTCGAGCAGGCCCTCGACGTAGTCGGCCGCGATCTCGCTCTGCCGGAACAGTTCGCTCTCGCCGACGGCCTTCTTCTCCTTGGCGGCCGGCTCCTCGCCGGTCTCCTCGGTCTCCTCGGTGTCGTCGTTCACCGCGGTCGGCTCGGTCCCCTCGTCGTCCAGGGACTGGTCAGCGCGGGGGGTGCTGGTGTCGGTCACGGTCTCATCTCCGTACTCGCTCGGCCGGACCGTCGGGTCCGCTGGTTTCCCGGGGTCGGCGGGAGGTCGCCGGTGCCCACGGGCACGTCTGTCGTACGGGCAGTGTCGCCCGCGACCGCGCCGCGCGCGGCGGGTTCCGCCCGGCGCCGGCCGTACGGCGGCTGCGCGGTGCGGAACGGGCCGCCGCCGGTCTCCCGACGACGGCCCGGAGGTCCTCAGCCCTGCCGCTTGGCGGGGCGGCCCTTCTTGGGGTTGGCCGGCTTGGCGCCCGGCTTGGGGCCGGCGACCTTCGGCGCGGCCGGCTTGGCCGGGGCCTGCGGGGCGGACTTGGCGCGGCCCAGCAGGCCGCCGGTCTTGGCCGGCTGCACCGGGCTGCGGGGCGAGGTGCCCGGCTTGCCGGTGGCGGTCACCGGCGGCGGGAACTTGCGCAGCACCCACTGCTGCTGACCGAGGGTGAAAAGGTTGTTGGTGACCCAGTAGATGATCACACCGATGGGGAAGATCGCACCGGAGATGAGCAGCGAGAGCGGGATGCCGTAGAGCATCAGCTTCTGGATCATCCGCTGCTGCGGGTCCTCGGCCCAGCCCGTCTTGAGGATCATCTGACGGCTGGTGAGGTACGTGGTGCCCATCATGATCAGGACCAGGATGCCGGCGATGACCTTGACGGTGGTGCCGTTGGCGCCGAGCCGGGCCAGCTCCTCGGCCGTCGAGCCGAACTTGCCGGCGATCGGGGCGGTGAAGAGCTTCGCGGCGGAGGCGCTCTCGAACTGGCCGACCGTCCAGCCGTAGAGGGTCTTGCCGGCCTCGCTCTTGTCGGGGTTGAGCCGCCGCAGCACGTGGAAGAGGCCGAGGAAGACCGGGATCTGGAGGAACATCGGAAGGCAGCCCATGAGCGGGTTGGCCTTTTCCTTCCGATAGAGCTCCATCATCTCCTTCTGGAGCGTCTCCCGGTCACCCTTGTGCTTCTCCTGCAGCGCCTTGACCTGCGGCTGGAGCGCCTGCATGGCGCGCTGCGACTTGATCTGCTTGACGAAGATCGGGAAGAGGATCACCCGGACGGTGACCACCAGGAAGATGATGGCGAGGATCCAGGCCCAGTTGGTGCCGATGACCGCCGCGTCCGGCACCCCAATGGCGTCCCAGGCCCCATGCCAGGCCAGCAGGATCCACGAAATCGCGTAGTAGATCCAGTCGAGACTCAATTCTCAGGCTCCAGTCACATCGGCACGGCGGCGGCCGCCCGGCTCCGGCACCGGGTCGTGTCCACCTGGGTGGAAGGGGTGGCAGCGCAACAACCGCCGGACCGTCAGGCCAGCTCCCCGGATCGCGCCGTGCCGACCCACCGCCTCCAGGGCGTAGGCGCTGCACGACGGGTAGAACCGACAGCGGGCCGGCAGAGCCGGACTTATCCACCGACGGTACGCGATGATGGGGCCGCTCAGCACCCGGGCACCGATCGTCGGGGGCCGTGGCGCGGCCGGGCCGGCGGTCACCGGGACCGCCGCCCGCGGGGCGCCCGCGCAGCCGTGATCGCCGCGTCCAGGTCGGTGCCGAGCCGCGCGTACGACGCCTCGGCCGCGGCCGGCAGTGCGCGTACGACCAGGGTGCCGCCCGGGGGCAGCTCCGCCAGCCGCTCGCGGACCAGGTGTCGCAGCCGGCGTCGGACCCGGTTGCGGACCACCGCGTTGCCCACGGCCTTGGACACGACGAAGCCGGCGCGGGCCGGCGCGGAGGGTTGCTCCGCACCGCTGCTCCGCGCCGGCTCCGGCGAGGTTGCTGTCGCGGCGTCGGGGGTCGACGGCAGGCTCAGGTGGACCACGACCGCGCCGCGGCCGGCGCGGCGGCCACCCCGGACCGCTGCGGCGAAGTCAGTGCTGCGCCGCAGTCGCTGTGCGGCCGCCAGCACGACTGCCCACGTCCCCCGGACCGACCCGGTCGGCCTCAGGCCGACAGGCGGGCGCGGCCCTTGGAGCGACGGGTCGAGATGATGGCGCGGCCGGCACGGGTGCGCATGCGCAGCCGGAAGCCGTGGGTCTTCGCGCGCCGGCGGGTGTTCGGCTGGTAGGTGCGCTTGCTCACGTCAGGCTCTCCGTTTTCGTACGCCCCGGGCGAGGGGTCGCCGGGGTCGTGTGGTGGTCCAGGCCACCTCGGCGGTGGCCCCCGATCGGTGCTGCCCGGTGGCGCGGGACCTCGGCGATGCGGGGAGGCCACCGCGGGCAGCAAGCACCCATCACCCTAGCAGAGGGCGAGAGAGCAGCCGTTCCACCCTACGCAGGGCGGCAACCACCGTCAAACACGCCAGCAGGGCGGACACCGGCACACCGCCGGCCGGGCGGAGGGGATTTTCGCTGATGTCGGCAGGGGCCGCCGCGCGTCGGCGGTTGATGGCGTGCGGACAACGCTGTTACCGTGCCCGATTGCGGTCAGCGTCGAAAGGTCCGGTCGTCGCCGGCGGGCAAGACCGGACAGGGTAGTGAATCGTTCGGCACGGTGAACCCCGCTTCAGCGCCCGTTCAGGCAGGGGGCGGTCCGACCCGCGTCCGGCGGGCGGCCACAATCGGTACGTACACAGGCTGTGGATAACTTGTGGACGAGGACCGGTCGGTCGTCCGGGGTGGCGTCGTTCCACCCGTGAGCGCGGCGGGCCCGGGACGGCCGACCGGATACGTACGGCGGCGTCGGCGGAGCAGAGGCGAGGGGGTGGCACGACGGTGACCGGCACGACCGACCTTGCCGCGGTGTGGACGGCGGCGACCGACGAGCTCGCCGACGAGATCATCTCCGCGCAGCAGCGGGCCTACCTCCGGCTGACCCGGCTGCGGGCCATCGTCGAGGACACCGCGCTGCTCTCCGTCCCGGACGCCTTCACCCGGGACGTGATCGAGTCCCGGCTGCGCCCGGCGATCACCGAGGCCCTCACCCGCCGGCTGGGCCGGCCGATCCAGGTCGCGGTGACCGTGCGCGTGGCCGACGACGGCTCCGGCCGACCGGCCGGCACCGTCTACCGGAGCGCGCCGGAGCCCCCGCCCGCCAACCACGACGGCGCGCCGCGCGACCCCGGCGACGGCGCACGTGACTTCGGCGACGGCGCACGTGACCTCGGCGACGGGCCGGTGACGTTCGACGGCGCGGCGGTGGGCCTCCTCGACGGCGCGGCCCTCGACGGCGGGCAGTCGCCGCTCATCCCCGAGCAGGCGCACCCGGAGCGTCGGCCCGACGGTCCGGTCGACGCCGGGCGCCGCCCCGGCCCAGGCGACCCGGACGGCCAGGAGACCCTGTTCGGCACGGCCTTCGCCGAGCCGCCGCGGCCCGACCGGCCGGCGCCGGCCCGGCGGGCACCCGAGCGGCGCGGCTTCGACGACCGGGCCGCCCGGCTCGATCCGCCGGCCACCGACGCCCGCGGCTTCGAGCCGCGCTACCGCGAGGACGCCGTCTCCCCCCGCGACCAGCACGTGATCCGGGCGCTGCCCCGGGACACCGGCACCGACAGCGGGCCCGGCCGGGGTGGCGTGGATCACCGGCCCGGCGGCCGGGACGACCGGCGGCTGCCCGGCGGCGCCGAGAGCGGCGGCAACCGGCTCAACCCGAAGTACATGTTCGAGACGTTCGTCATCGGCTCGTCCAACCGCTTCGCCCACGCGGCGAGCGTCGCGGTGGCCGAGTCGCCGGCGAAGGCGTACAACCCGCTGTTCATCTACGGCAGCTCGGGGCTGGGCAAGACGCACCTGCTGCACGCCATCGGGCACTACGCCACGACGCTGGGCAACGCCCGCTCGGTCCGGTACGTCTCGACCGAGGAGTTCACCAACGACTTCATCAACTCGCTCCGGGACGACAAGACCAGCGCGTTCCAGCGGCGCTACCGCGACGTCGACATCCTGCTCATCGACGACATCCAGTTCCTGGAGACCCGCGAGCGCACGCAGGAGGAGTTCTTCCACACCTTCAACACCCTGCACAACGCCAACAAGCAGATCGTCATCACCTCCGACCGCTCGCCGAAGCAGCTCGCGACGCTGGAGGACCGGCTGCGTACCCGGTTCGAGTGGGGGCTGCTGGCCGACATCCAGCCGCCGGACCTGGAGACCCGGATCGCGATCCTGCAGAAGAAGGCGGCGCAGGAGCGCCTCTACGCCCCACCGGACGTGCTGGAGTTCATCGCCTCGCGGGTGTCGAACTCGATCCGGGAGCTGGAGGGCGCGCTGATCCGGGTGACGGCGTTCGCCAGCCTGACCCGGTCGACGGTCGAGCTGTCGCTGGCCGAGGAGGTGCTGCGGGACTTCATCCCCGACGGCGCCGGGCCGGAGATCACCGCCGACCAGATCATGGTCTCGACGGCCGACTACTTCGGCGTCAGCCTGGAGGACCTGCGGGGGCACTCCCGCTCCCGGGTGCTGGTGAACGCCCGCCAGGTGGCCATGTACCTGTGCCGGGAGCTGACCGACCTGTCGCTGCCCCGGATCGGGCAGGCCTTCGGCGGGCGGGACCACACCACCGTCATGCACGCCGACCGCAAGATCCGTCAGCAGATGGCCGAGCGCCGCTCGCTCTACAACCAGATCGCCGAGCTGACGAACCGGATCAAGCAGAACACCTGAGCGACGCGCCCGGTACGCGCCGAACCGAGGCCGCGTACGCCCGCCGGCGCGCGGGCCGACGACAGCGACGGGAACGCCCGGCCGGGACCACCGGCCGGGCGTTCCCGCTTTTCCACAGCCGGTGGGCTTGACCCTCGACATGGTGTAGGCCACAGCATCGGGGGCGTGACCGACCACCGCCCGGATCGTTGTCCACATCTCGTTGTCCACAGCCAGTGGAAAACTACCGTCCGTCCACGCCCCGGTTACCCACAGGTTGTGGACAAACCCTGGGGACGAGCCTGTGGACGCCTGGGGACAACCCGGCGGTTGTCCACCGACGACGGTCGGCCTGTGGGCAAGCTGTTGAAGGTTCTGGGGATGAAGCCCGTCGGGTCGGTTCCGTTCGTCCACAGGACTGGGGAGAAAGTCTGGGGATTACCGGTGGACAACCGGTGGACAACGGTGGACAACCTGGGGGGCGGCGGGCGCCTGTGGATCGCGACACGGGTTTTACCCCCGGTTCTCCACAGCCAAACCACCGGTGGATAACGTGTCTGACCTGCGCAGACGTCGGTTCTCCACAGTTTGCACAGGTGCGATGAAGATGACGAGTTATCTCTTCTAAGACAACAAAAACCAATCACCACCGTTGGACTTCCTGTGGATCGGCCGGATCCGCCGTGGGCGGGCTCCGGCAGCACCGGGAGTCCACGGGGTCGGGCGCACAGCCGATGCCCGCGCGCCCTAAGGTGCGATGGGTACCCGCACGGACAGGCGGGTCGGTAGGCAGCGGTCGGCATGAGAGAGTTGTCGCTGACGTCGACGCGGAGGCATTGATGAAGTTCCGAGTGGAGCGCGACGCGCTCGCCGAGGCCGTGGCCTGGACCGCGAAGAGCCTGCCCAACCGGCCGTCCGTGCCGGTGCTCGCCGGCGTGATGCTGCGCGTCACCGACGGCAACCTGCAGGTCTCCGGCTTCGACTACGAGGTCTCCAGCCAGGTGACCGTCGAGGTGCAGGGCGACGCGGACGGCGCGGCCCTCGTCTCCGGCCGGCTGCTCGCCGAGATCACCAAGGCGCTGCCCGCCAAGCCGGTGGACATCGCCGCCGTCGGGGCGCACCTCGAACTGGTCTGCGGCAGCGCCCGGTTCACCCTGCCCACCATGCCGGTGGAGGACTACCCGTCCCTGCCGGAGATGCCCGAGAGCACCGGCACCGTCGACGCGGCCGCCTTCGCCGCCGCGGTCGCCCAGGTCGCCGTCGCCGCCGGCCGCGACGAGACGCTGCCGATGATGACCGGCGTACGCATCGAGCTCACCGGCACCACGCTGGCCATGCTCGCCACCGACCGCTACCGGCTGGCGCTGCGCGAGATGGAGTGGAACCCGGACGACCCCGAGGTGAGCATCAACGCCCTCGTGCCGGCCCGGACCCTGCACGACACCGCCAAGGCGCTCGGCCCGCTCGGCGGCCAGGTCACCATGGCGCTCTCCCAGGGCGCGGCCGGCGAGGGCATGATCGGCTTCGCCGGCGGCACCCGGCGCACCACCAGCCGGCTGCTCGACGGCGCGAACTACCCGCCGGTGCGCTCGCTCTTCCCGGCCAGCCACAACGCCGAGGCCCGGGTGCCCGTCAGCACGCTGATCGAGGTCGTCAAGCGGGTCGCGCTGGTCGCCGAGCGGACCACCCCGGTACTGCTCAGCTTCAGCGCCGACGGCCTGGTCGTCGAGGCGGGCGGCACCGAGGAGGCGCGGGCCAGCGAGGCGATGGAGGCCACCTTCACCGGCGACCCGCTGACCATCGGCTTCAACCCGCAGTACCTGATCGACGGCCTCGCCAACCTGGGGGCCCAGTTCGCCGTGCTGTCGTTCGTCGACGCCTTCAAGCCGGCGGTGATTTCGCCCGCCGGCGAGGATGGCGAGGTCATCCCCGGGTACCGCTACCTCATCATGCCGATCCGCGTCTCCCGCTGATCGCGCCCGAGAACGACCCGACGCACGGAGGTAGGAACAGATGCAGCTCGGCCTGGTAGGGCTCGGCCGGATGGGCGGCAACATGCGCGAGCGGTTGCGCGCCGCCGGGCACGAGGTGGTCGGCTTCGACCACAACGCGGAGCTGAGCGACGTCGCGAGCCTGGCGGAGCTGGCGGAGAAGCTGGAGTCGCCGCGCGCCGTCTGGGTCATGGTTCCCGCCGGGGTCACCGACGCGACCATCGACGAGCTGGCCGGCGTCCTCGGCGAGGGCGACATCGTCATCGACGGCGGCAACTCGCGGTTCAGCGACGACGCCCCGCGGGCCGAGCGGCTCAACGAGCAGGGCATCGGCTACATCGACGTCGGCGTCTCCGGCGGCGTCTGGGGCCGGCAGAACGGCTACGCGCTGATGGTCGGCGGCGCCCGGGAGCACGTCGACCGGCTCATGCCGATCTTCGAGTCGCTGAAGCCGGAGGGCGAGTTCGGCTTCGTGCACGCCGGGCCGGTCGGCGCCGGGCACTACGCCAAGATGGTGCACAACGGCATCGAGTACGGCCTGATGCACGCCTACGCCGAGGGCTACGAGCTGCTGGCGAAGTCCGAGCTGGTCACCAACGTGCCGGGGGTCTTCAAGTCCTGGCGCGAGGGCACCGTGGTCCGCTCCTGGCTGCTCGACCTGCTCGACCGGGCCCTCGACGAGGACCCGGAGCTGGCCGAGCTGAGCGGCTACACGGAGGACACCGGCGAGGGCCGGTGGACGGTCGACGAGGCGGTCCGGCTCGCCGTGCCGCTGAACGTCATCACCGCCTCGCTCTTCGCCCGGTTCGCCTCCCGCCAGGACGACTCGCCCGCCATGAAGGCCGTCGCCGCGCTGCGCCAGCAGTTCGGCGGGCACGCCGTCCGCAAGCGCTGACCGGAATCCACGCACCTGTGTACGTCCGCCGGCTCGAACTGGTCGACTTCCGCTCGTACGAGCGGGTCGGCGTGGACCTGGAGCCGGGGGCGAACGTCCTGATCGGCGCCAACGGCGTCGGCAAGACCAACCTGGTCGAGGCGCTGGGCTACGTGGCGACCCTGGATTCGCACCGGGTCGCCACGGACGCCCCCCTGGTCCGGATGGGCGCCGCCTCGGCGGTGATCCGCTGCGCCGTGGTGCACGAGGGGCGCGAGCTGCTGGTCGAGTTGGAGATCGTCCCGGGCAAGGCCAACCGGGCCCGGCTCGGTCGATCGCCGGCCCGGCGGGCGCGCGACGTGCTCGGCGCGCTGCGCCTGGTGCTGTTCGCGCCGGAGGACCTGGAACTCGTCCGGGGCGATCCGGCGGAGCGCCGGCGCTACCTCGACGACCTGCTGGTCAGCCGCCAGCCCCGGTACGCCGGGGTGCGCGCCGACTACGAGCGGGTGGTCAAGCAGCGCAACGCCCTGCTGCGCACCGCGTACCTGGCCCGCAAGACGGGCGGGTCGCGGGGCGGGGACCTGTCGACCCTGGCGGTCTGGGACACCCACCTGGCCCGGCACGGCGCGGAGCTGCTCGCCGGCCGGCTGGAGCTGGTCGCCGCGCTGACCCCGCACGTCGGCAAGGCGTACGACGCGGTGGCGGCGGGCCGGGGGGCCGCCGGGATCGCGTACCGGCCCTCGGTGGAGCTGGCGGAGCCGACCACCGACCGGGAGGCGCTCGCGGCGGCGCTGACCGCCGCGCTCGCCGAGTCCCGCTCCGCCGAGGTCGAGCGGGGCACCACGCTGGTCGGCCCGCACCGCGACGAGCTGGCGTTGACGCTGGGCCCGCTGCCCGCCAAGGGGTACGCCAGCCACGGCGAGTCCTGGTCGTACGCGCTCGCGCTGCGGCTGGCCGGGTACGACCTGCTCCGCTCCGACGGCATCGAGCCGGTGCTGGTGCTGGACGACGTCTTCGCCGAGCTGGACACCGGGCGGCGGGAGCGGCTGGCGGAGCTGGTCGGCGGGGCGAGCCAGCTGCTGGTGACCTGCGCGGTCGACGACGACGTGCCGGCGGCCCTGCGCGGCGTCCGGTACGCCGTGGGCGAGGGGACGGTGCGGCGTGTCGGATGAGCTGCCACCCGCCCGCCTGGGCCCGAAACGCGGCGGGGCGGCCGGTCGCGGCGGGGCGGCCGACGGCGGGGGCGGCGGTGACGCGGCTGCCGGTTCCGGTGCACCGGTCGGCGGCGACGCGGCGGGGGGCGCCAGCGGGCCGGAACTGGCCCGGGCGGTGCTCGACGCGGCCCGGGCCCGCCGGGAGGCGGCGGCGCGCACGCGTCGGCGTACCCCCGGCGCGGGCGCGGGTGGCGACGGCGACTCCCCGCGGCGGCTGCGCGGCTACTCCGGCCCGGGGCCCGACCCGCGCGACCCGCAGCCCCTCGGCGCGGTGCTCAACCGGCTGGTGAAGGCGCGGGGCTGGCAGCAGCCGGCGGCCGAGGCGACGGTGTTCGGCGCCTGGGAGCGGGTGGTGGGCCCGGAGGTGGCCCAGCACAGCAGGCCGGTGAAGCTGGAGGACGGGGAGCTGACCGTGGAGGCGCGGTCGACGGCCTGGGCCACCCAGCTGCGCCTGCTGGCCGGCTCGCTGCTGAAGCAGATCGCCAGCGAGGTCGGCCACAACGTGGTGCGCAAGCTGCACATCCACGGCCCCGCCGCGCCGTCCTGGTCGAAGGGGCCCCGCCGGGTGCGCGGCCGCGGCCCCCGGGACACCTACGGCTGACGGTCAGGCACCGCCGCGCCGGGCCTCCCGCTCGGCGCGCTTGCGCTCCCGCTGCTCGCGGCTCCACTGCTTGCGCCGCTCCAGGTCCTGCTTCCACCCCTCCCGGGCATGGTTCGAGCCGCCCTGCACGGCGCCCTGGACCTCCGAGGGGCCCGCCAGGTGGCGGAAGGCCCAGGCCATCAGGCGCCCGCCCTCGCCGGGGGCCTTCGGTGTCGGCTTCTCCTCGCCCATCGCCCGACCTCTTTCGTTGGTGTACGAATGCTTTGTACACCAACGATTGCTACGATCGCAACGACGAGAGGAGGGAGCCGCCGTGCCCGACCAGTTCGACGGGGATCCCCTGGCCCTGGAGCAGCAGGTGTGCTTCGCGCTCTCCGTCGCCGCGCGGGGGGTCGTCGGTGTCTACCGGCCGCTGCTGGAGCCGATGGGGCTGACCCACCCGCAATACCTGGTGATGCTCGCGCTGTGGCAGCGCGCGCCCCTGTCCGGGCGCGAGCTGAGCCGCCTGTTGCAGCTCGACCCGGGCACGCTGTCGCCCCTGCTCAAGCGCCTGGAGGCGAACGGCTACGTCCGCCGGGAGCGGGACCCGGCCGACGAGCGGAGCCTGGCGGTGACGCTGACCCCGGCCGGGCAGGCGCTCCGGGCGCGCGCCGAGCAGATTCCGCCCGCGATCGTCGAGCGGCTCGGCCTGCCGATCGAGGACCTGCGGCACCTGCACACCGTGCTCACCCGGGTCATCGCCGCAGCCAACCGCGCCGACGCCGCCGCCCCGCCCGTCGAGCGCGGCCAGCCGGCCGAGGGCGGCCCGGCGGCCGAGGGGTGACCGGCGGTCCGGCGCAGCCCGGTCGATTGCGGCCCGGCC
>NZ_JBSGDY010000015.1:0-66763 GCF_053602615.1 Micromonospora sp. NPDC004336 | reverse complement strand
TGCAGGGGCCACCAGGGAGACTTCGCCTAGTCTGGTCTATGGCGCCGCACTGCTAATGCGGTTGGGGTCTTAAAGCCCCTCCCGGGTTCGAATCCACAGCTTGGTCAGCGCCTCCCGGTTCGCCGCGCCGGTGGAGAGGAGTTCCTCGGCGAGCGCCTGCAGCTGGCCGGCGCCGCCGCGCGCGCCCGTGACCTGGGCCTGCCCCGGGAGAGCACCGTCTTCTACAACATGGAGAAATACCCGGCCGGCGACGCGGCCTGCTCGACGGCGGTGCAGACCTTCACCCACGCGTGGACCACGCGCCTGCACGACCACGGCTACTTCTCCGGGTTCTACACCGACGTGGCCTCCGCCGGCCTGGCGGACCAGGTCTCCGCGTACGGGCGGGCCGGCCACGGCAGGCCGGACTACCTGGACTTCGCCCGGTGGGACGGCGTGCGGACGGTGGCGGACGAGGCGCTGCCCGAGTCGTACTGGATGCCGAAGCAGCGGATGAAGCAGTACCAGGGCGACCACCACGAGACGTGGGGCGGCGTGACGATCAACATCGACAGCAACCACCTCGACGTCGCCCCGCTGCCGGCCGCCGGGTTCGGCGACTTCACCGGCAACGGCTGGTCTGACCTGGGCTACCGCGACCCGGCCACCGGCCTGCTGTACGTCTACGGCGGCAACGGCGTCGGCCTGAGCGGCCGGGTCTCGCTCGGCGCGGGCTGGAACGGCATGGACGCGATCGTGCGGGCCGGCAACTTCGACCGGTCCGGCGGCGAGGACCTGCTGGCCCGGGAGAAGTCGACCGGCTACCTGTGGTTCTACCCGGGCACGGGTTCCGGCGTGACCACCCGGGTCAAGGTCGGCGGCGGGTGGAACGGCATGCGCGAGATCACGCCGGTCGGGGACTGGAACCGCGACGGCTACCAGGACCTCGCCGCGGTGCAGAGCTCCACCGGCGAGCTCTGGCTCTATCCCGGCCGGGGCACCGGCTTCGGCAGCCGGGTGGCGCTCGGCGGCGCGGGGTGGAACGCGTTCGACGAGCTGACCGGCGGCGGCGACTTCACCGGCGACGGGCGCCCCGACGTGCTCGCCCGGGAGAAGAGCAGCGGTCGCCTCCACGTCTACCCGGGCGGCCCCGACGGCCTGCTGGGCGCCCGGATCGACGCGGGCGCCGGCTGGGGCGGGATGCGCGACCTCGTGCAGCTCGGCGACTTCGACCGCAACGGCCAGCCGGACCTGGCGGCGGTGCAGCAGTCGACCGGCAACGTGCTGGGCTACCGCTGGACCGGCGGCGCCTGGCTCAGCCCCACCCGGCTGGGCAGCGGGTTCGGCGCGATGCAGCCGCTGCTCTGAGCCGTACGACCGGGCCCGCCGCGCCGGGGCGGGCCCGGTCGGTCGGACAGGCGGTGCGACGCGCGGGCGTGGAAGTTCTGCAATTTGCACGTGACCCGCGTCACTCCGGGACGGCCCTCGTTGGGCAGGGCATGGACGTCTTCTCCCGAACGTTCCTTCCGGCCGCAGCCGAGGCCGGCGTGGCGGTGCAGACCGCCAGCCGGCACATGCCCGTCTTCCGCCGCTGCGTCGGCTCCGGCGACGCCACCATCCTGGTCACCCGGTGCAGCCGGCCCGACCGCCCGATGGCGGGCGAATACCTGCTCCTGCTGACCCACCGGCGGCTGGTCGTCACCCAGCAGACCCGGGTCCTGCACCGGCTGCGCCTGCACCTCAACACCGAGCTGCGCGAACTCAGCAACGTGACGTGGAGCCCCGACCCGCGCCTGCACTCGGTCGAGCTGGCCGCCACGGCGATCGACGGGATCCGCGAGCGGTTCCTCGTCCACACCCGGCACCCGAAGCAGGTCTGGCAGCTCGACGCGCTGCTCAACCACGCCTTCCGCACCCGGCTGCGGACGCCCCGGGAACGGCTCGTCGCCACCATCGGCGAGGCCCCGGTGGTGGCGCGACCCACCGCGTTCCGCCCCGCCGTCGTGCGCTGAGGCGGGCGGCCGGCCCCCGTCGGAGCCGGCCGCCCGCCCCGGGCGCTCAGTACACCCGGTAGCCGATGAAGTCGTCGTGACCGTAGCCGACCGGGTTGGCGAAGTTGCGCGACTCGAACGACCACTGCTGGCGGGTGCTGGTCGAGCAGGCCGCCAGCCGCAGCCGGGGGCTGCCGCTCGCCGGGCTGTCGAACGCCAGGCAGAGGTTGGTGTTGCCGGCCGCCTTGAGCTGGCTGCCGGCCAGCACGAACTTCTGGTTCGCGCCGCCGTGGCAGTCGTAGATGTTGACCGCCGTGCCGGCGCTCAGCGTGCCGCCGGAGACGTCCAGGCAGCGGTCGTGGGACAGCTCGGAGTGCAGCGACTGCCGGGCCGGGTCGTACCAGAAGCCCTGGTTGCGCCCGCCGTGGCAGCCGTACGACTGCTGTGGTGTGCCGTTGCGTGAGTCGTAGCCCTTGCCGTCCACGCAGGTGCCGGTGGCGGCGTTGCGGAGCTGCTTGAACTCGAACAGGCCCGGGTAGAGCACGCCGTTACCGGTGCTGGCCGGGTCGACGCAGGTGGCGCGCTGCTGCCCGGAGTTCCAGAACTGGGTGACGCACTGGGCGAACATGCCGTGCCCGCGGTAGTTCGGGTGGAACGACTGCCGCGCCGCGTTCTCGTCCCAGACGCCGATCTCGATGTGCAGGCCGCGCACGGCGGTGCTGTCGGTGCACACCTCGTGGCCCTGGAACAGCCGGCTGGCGTCGAGGTAGCGGGTGCCGGTGTTGGCGGCCGCCGCCCGCAGCGCCGACTCGAACATCGGCACCGCCTTGTTCCGGGCGAACGCCGCGTCGGCCAGGTAGAGCAGGCAGCCGCCCGCGTACCAGCCCGGGAAGTTCGGGTTGTCCTCCACGTCCGGGCTGCCCGGGCTGGGGTACGACATGAAGACCAGCTCGTAGTCCGACCGCAGGTAGCCGGCGTCGGTCATGGTCCGCCGGATGTCGTTGAGCGCGTCCTCGACCGCGCGCCGGCTGCCGTCGGTGCGGACCGTCCACTGGTCGGTGTAGGTCGGGTAGCAGGGGCCCTGGAGGAAGACCCGGCTGACGGCGCAGTCGGTGGCGACCGGGCCGAACTGGATCGTGCCGTCGCCGTTGGCGCCGACCACCACCCAGATCAGCCTGATGTGCGTGTTGCGCGCCTTGATCGCGAGGTGGTCGCCCTGGTTCAGCTCGTTGTGCTGGGTGGGTCCGCCCCGCACCAGGTTCCACGGGGTCGCCCCGGAGCAGGCGATGTTGTACTTCTCGTCGGCGGGGATCCCGGTGCGGAAGACCGCCTGGTCGTACGAGCGGTCGCACCAGTTGCCGGGTTGGTGGGTGCCGGGGACGTAGTTGCCCACCCCCTCGCCCGAGATCTGGCTGTCGCCCATGGTGATCAGGGCGGTACGGCGCTGTTCGATGGGTTTGACGGCGGGCGTGCCGTAGAGGGCGGTGGCCTCGGCGGCGCGGATCGCCTCCAGGTTGGCCGGGAGCGGCTGGATGGCGGGACGGTCGGCCGCGGTGGCGGGGGCGGCCGTTCCGGCGAGCATCGGCAGGACGAGAGCGGCGGCGGCGACGACGCTGAGGAGCCGTCGTCGGGTCGCGCGTTCGCGCCTGGCAGAGGAACCAAGCATCGACGCACTCCTTTCGGCTCGATCGCGGGACGTCGATCGAGTTACCAGAAGGTAGCCCCGGCTTCGAAGGATGTGAATGCGTCTCGTAATTGTTGCGCGCGGAATGCAGAACCGCGCGATCCGGGCAAGCCGGACCGCGTCGGGGCCGGCGCGTCAGCGCGCGGGTGGCAGGGCGTAGCCCACGTAGCCCCGGAACTCGACGCGCCAGCCGGCCGGCACCAGCCGCTCGCACGCCGGCCGGTCGCCGGTGCAGACGATCGCGTCCACGGTCGCCGGGTCGGCCGGCGGGCGGTCGGGCAGCACGGACTGGAGCGCCACCAGCTCCGGCGGACGGCCGTCCGGGTCGCGCAGCAGCAGCCACCAGGGGTACTCCCAGTTGTCGTTCTGCTGCACCAGGCCGATCCGGCGGGCGTCCGCCGCGCGGACCGCGTCCGCCGCCCAGCGGAACTCCTCCGCCCACTGCGGACGCCGCAGGAACCGGGTCTCCCAGTCCGAGGTCGTGAAGACCGAGCCCGCGCCGACCAGCCGGCGCGGGAAGCCGTACGACACCGCCAGCACCCCGGCCAGCGCGCAGGTGGCCAGCACGGTCACCGCGAGCCCGGCCGCCACCGACCGGCGGCCCGCCGCGCCGCCGTCGCGCGCGGCCGCCCGGCGGCGGAACAGCGCGTCGAGCCAGAGCCCCGCCAGCGGTACGGCCAGCGCCAGCGCGTAGAGCAGCAGGCGGTTGCCCCACGGCTGCCACTTGACCATGGCGGTGTGCAGCAGCACGGCCGCCACCACGACCACCGCGTACGCGCGCAGCGGCCCCGCCTGCGCCGGGCTGACCCGGCCGGGGCGGGTCAGCGCGACCACCGCCCCGATCAGCGCGAGCGCCCCGGCCAGCGGGAAGGCCACCCGGTCCTCGTCCGGATACCAGGACGGCACCGGGAACCGCTCCCGCCCGAAGGTGATGGCCCGGTCCTGGGGATCCACCCCGACCAGCTCGGCGCCGGCGACGATCGCCCCGGCGCCCGCGCGGCGCACCGGCGCGAACGGGGTGTCGAACGCCGTGTGCGCGATCCGCAGCGCGTTGACCAGCACCGAGGGCGGGTCGTGCCGCTCCATCGGGACGGACTCGCGCAGCCGGGGCGGGCCGAGCGGGTGGCCGAACTCGGCGGTCACCCGGGCCAGGAACGGGCCGACCACCACCGCCGCCACCAGCAGGATCAGCACCGACCCGGTCACCGTCCGGGCCACCTGGGCCCGCGCCCGCCCGCCGCCCGGCCCCGAACCGTCGATCCCCCGCGCCGATCCGTCGGCCCCCGGCATCGATCCGCCGGTCCCGGGCATCGACCCGTCCGCTGTCGGCGCCGATCCGTCCGCTGTCGGCGCCGACCCGTCCGCTGTCGGCGCGGCGCCGGCGCGCGCCAGCCGGAGCTGGGCGAGTCCCCAGAGCACCAGCAGCGGCCCGACCGCCATCAGCCCGTTGGTCTTGGTCACCGCGGTCAGCCCGGTGGCCGCCCCCAGGCCGAGCAACGTCCCGATCCCCGTACGTCGGCGCAGCCCGTCCAGCGCCAGCGTGGCCGCGCAGGCAACCCAGGCGGCGCAGACCAGGTCGGTCTGGGTGCTGGTCGCCTGGAGCGCCACCATCGGCGTGGTGGCGAGCACGAACGCGGTCAGCAACTGGGCCCGGCGGCCCCCGCCCAGCTGGGCGGTGATCCGGGTCGCCGCCAGCAGGACGCCGATCCCGGCGGCCCACTGCACCAGGTGGTGCAGCGCGTCGCCGCCGGTGAAGAGGCGCAGGTGCAGCAGCAGGTACTCGGCGCCGGGCGGGATGGTCACCTGCCGGTGGATGGCCGTGGGCCAGAAGCCGAGGTGCCCCTGGGTGACCCAGTGCTCCACCTTCGGCAGGTGGTAGGTCTGCGAGTCGAAGTTGTTCGGCTCGGCCAGCAGGGCGATCAGCAGCTCGACCAGGAGCAGCCCGCCGGTCGCGCCGGCGAGCAGCCGCTCGCCCCGCCCCGCCGTACGCCAGGCGTCGGCCAGGCGGGCCGACCAGCGGGGGCGGCGGGCGGCGCCCACGCCCGGCGGGTCGGCCGCCGGCTCCGGCGCCGGCGTGGCGGTGGCCGGGCCGGTGGCCGCGCCCACCAGGGCGCGCCGCGGCGCGGCGACGGCCTCTGCCGCCCGCCCGGCGGCGGCGTCCCGGCGGCGGCGCAGGCCGGCGGCCGCAGCCGAGGCGGCGAGGAAGGACAGCCAGGCGACGGCGAATGCCGGCAGGGTGAGCAGCCGCAGCGCGCCCAGCACCTCCACGGTGAGCACCGCGAACACGCCCGTGACCAGAGCCGCCCGGACCAGCGTGAGACGCAGGGGCGCCACGGTCCCGGTGGCGAGCGGCCGGAGGGCGACGGTGAGCAGTCCGATCGCGGCGACGGGGGCCAGGACGAGCGGGTAGCCGGAAGCCGACATGGCGGAAGTAAACACCATCTTCCTGGGGCCGCCACGGCCGCTGCCCGTGGTGCTGGGCACCGCGCCGCTGACCAGCCAGGCTAGGCTAGGGCCGACTCACTGTCGCCACCGTGGAGATTCCCGTGAAGCTCTCGATCCTCATGCCGGTCTACAACGAGGAAGAACGCATCGCGGATGCTCTCAAGCAGGCATTGGCGGTCGACTACCCCTGCGAGATCGAGCTGGTCGTGGTCGACGACGGCAGCCGGGACGGCACCGGTGAGGTCCTCGGCCGGGCCGACGACGCGCGCCTGCGGGTCATCACCCACCAGCGCAACGCCGGCAAGGGCGCGGCCATCAAGACGGCGGTCGACAACGCCGAGGGCGACTACATGGTCATCCTCGACGCCGACCTGGAGTACGACCCGCAGGACATCCCCAGGCTGCTCGACCCGGTGCTCGACGGCCGGGCCACGGTCGTCTACGGCAACCGCACCTTCGGCAGCCACAGCGCCTACAGCTTCTGGTACGTGATGGGCAACAAGGGCGTCACGATGGCCGCGAACGTGCTGTTCAACTCCTACATCGGCGACCTGGAGACCTGCTTCAAGCTGATGCCGGTGGAGCTCTACCGCTCGCTCGACGTCCGCTCGCGCGGCTTCGGCATGGAGGCGGAGGTGACCGGCAAGCTGCTGCGCCGCCGGATCCGCCCCTACGAGGTGCCGATCAGCTACCGCGCGCGGGGCCGCGAGGAGGGCAAGAAGATCACCTGGAAGGACGGCGTCGAGGCGCTCTGGATCCTCGGCCGCGAGCGCACCCGCCGCCGCCCCCTCGGCGCCGCGACGCGCTGACCGCCGCCCGCCCCGCCTGACCGCCCGGCTCGGTGAGGGTCCCCACCGGGGGAGCCGCCTGATCCGTCGCCGGCCGTCCTGGGCACCGTCCCTCCGGGCCGGCGGCCCTGTGGCCCGGCGGGCCGGCGGGCCGGCGGGACCGGGGACTCCCCGCGTGGCCGGTCGCTCAGCGGCCCGCCGGCGCGAACGCCGGCGTCAGGAAGTCGTCCACCGAACGGCGCAGCCCGGCGGCGTCCAGGCCGTGCCAGCGGGTGTGGTCCTCGGCAGAGCCGTAGCGGCGCAGCTCCTCGCGGCCCACCCCGAGGGCCAGCAGCCGGTGCGGCCGGTCGGCCAGCGCCGCCGACACCACCCGCGCCGAAGTGCCGGCCAGGTACGGCTCGACCAGGATCACCTCGGTGCCGGCCAGCGCCCGCAGTCCCGCGGTGTCGAACGGCCGGGGCCGGTGGGTGTACGCCACCGTGACGCCGAGGTCGGCCACCGCGGCCAGCGCCGCGTCCAGCACCGGGCCGACCGCGACCAGCAGCGGCGCGCCCGGCCCCGCGTCGCGGAGCACCCGCAGCGTGCCGTCGCCGCCGTACGGGCGGTCGTTGTGCTGCGTCGAGAGCCGCAGGTACGCCGAACCGTCGGCGGCCACCGCGTCGCGCAGCAGCGTCGAAACCTCGTCGGGGTGGCCCGGGACGTGCACGGTCCAGCCGTGCAGGCTGTCGACCAGCGAGACGTCGGCCGGCGAGAGGTGGGTGCGCCCGGCCGCGGCCCGGTCGTAGGACGCGCCGATGCTGACCAGCACCGCCGTCACGCCCTGATGGTCCAGGTCGAGCTTGAGCTGCTCGTACGCGCGCTCGACCAGGAACGGGGCGTAGGTGTGCACGATCGGCCGGAGCCCGGTCAGGGCGAGCCCGCCGGCCACGCCCACCATCAGTTGCTCCCGGATGCCGACGTTGAGCACCCGGTCCGGGTGCCGGCGCGCGGCGGGATCGAACGCGGTGGCGGAGATGTCGGCCAGCACCAGCGCCGTACGCGGATCCTCCCCCAGCAGCGCGGTGGTGGTGTCGACGAAACGCTCCCGCATCATGACTGCTCCCCCTGGTCGACGACCGCGACGACGACGTGCGGCCGGTGGTTGTCCTGCCCGGTCAGGGCGGTGTGCAGGGCATCGTGGTCGTGCCCGTCGACAGTGGTCGCGGTCCAGCCGTTGACGGTGAACCGGGCCGCCGCGCCGCCCGGCCAGCCGTGCGTGGCGGAGCCGTTGTCGACCACGATCGCGGTGAGGTTGGCCAACCCGGCCGCGCCCGCGTACGCGATCGCCTCGTGGTTGGAGCCCTCGTCCAGTTCCGCGTCGCCGAGCAGCACGAAGACCCGCGGCGTGAGCAGGCCCTGGGCGCGCAGCCCGAGCACGGTGCCCACGCCGAGCCCGAGCCCGTGGCCGAGCGAGCCGGAGCCGATCTCCACCCCAGGCACCAGCACCCGGTCGGGGTGGTCGCCGAGCCGGCTGTCGGGCCCGCCCTGGTCGTCCAGCCAGTCGGCGGGGACGAAGCCCTTGGCGGCGAGCACCGCGTAGTAGCCGGCGACGGCGTGGCCCTTGGAGAGCAGGAAGCGGTCGCGCACCGGGTCGTCGACGGTCTCCGGGGTGACCCGCAGGATCCGGTCGTAGAGCACCCAGAGCACGTCGACCGTGGAGCGGACGTTCGGGCCGAACTCGCGGCCCGCGCGGACCCGCTCGTACAGGGGCGCGACGGGTGCCGGGAGGGGTGGCGTGGTCGGTTCGCCGGGTGGCGCGGTCTCGGCCAGCCGACCCGCGCTGGCGGTGATCGTGGTCATGTCGATAGCCTGCGAGTTGAAGCCAACTTCAAGTCAAGTCAAGGCGACGCGATGCACGAATCTCTGACCATCGGCCAACTCTCCGCCCGCAGCGGGGTGGCCCCCTCGGCGCTGCGCTACTACGAGCGGCTCGGGCTGATCCGGGCCGAGCGGACGGGCGGCAACCAGCGCCGGTACGCCCGCACCGAACTGCGCCGGGTCGCGTTCGTCCGGATCTCCCAGCAGGTCGGCATCTCGCTGGACGAGATCCGGGAGGCGCTGGAGTCGCTCCCGTCCTCCCGTACGCCCACCTCGGAGGACTGGGCGCGGCTCTCCGCCGCGTGGCGGGAGCGCCTGACCGAGAAGATCCGGCTGATGACCAAGCTGCGCGACGACCTCGACGGCTGCATCGGCTGCGGCTGCCTGTCGCTGCGGCGCTGCACCCTCTACAACCCGGAGGACTCGCTAGCCGGCGAGGGCCCCGGGGCCCGCCTGTTCCTCCCGCGCCCGGCCGCCTGAGCCGGCGCCGGCCGACCCGTGAGCCGGGGCCGTCCCCGTCGCCGGGGTGTCGCGGGGCGGGCCGGGCGTCAGCCGAGGGTGAGCAGCACCTTGCCGAAATGGTCGTTCGACTCGACCAGCCGGTGCGCCTGGGCCGCCTCGGCGATCGGCAGCCGGCGGTCCACGACCGGCCGGACCCGGCCCGCCTCCACCAGCGGCCACACCTGCTCGCGGACGCCCCGGACGATCTCCGCCTTCTGCCCGGTCGGCCGGGACCGCAGCGCCGTGGCCGCGAGCGTGCCCCGCTTGGCCAGCAGCGCGCCCAGGTCCAGCTCGCCCTTGCGACCGCCCTGCATGCCGATCACCACCAGCCGCCCGTCGGCGGCCAGCGCCGCCACGTTCCGGGACAGGTAGGAGGCGCCCATGATGTCGAGGACGACGTCGGCGCCCCGCCCGTCGGTGACCCGCCGGACCTCCTCGACGAAATCCTGCTCCCGGTAGTCGATCGTGTGCGCCGCGCCCAGCTCGCGCAGCCGCTCGTGCTTGGCCGCCCGGGCGGTCACCACCACCGTGGCGCCGAGCGCGACCCCGAGCTGCACCGCGAACGTGCCGATCCCGCTGCCGCCGCCGTGCACCAGCAGCGTCTCGCCCTCGGCGAGCCGGGCCAGCCACACCACGTTCGACCAGACGGTGCACGCCACCTCCGGCAGCGCCGCCGCGTCGACCAGGTCGACCCCCGCCGGCACCGGCAGCAACTGCCCGGCCGGCACGGCCACCCGCTCCGCGTAGCCGCCGCCGGCCAGCAGGGCGCAGACCTCCTGGCCGACCTCCCAGCCGGTCACCCCGGGACCGATCGCGCCGATCACCCCGGAGCACTCCAGACCGGGGTACGCGGGCGCGCCCGGCGGCGGCGGGTAGTGCCCCTGCCGTTGCAGCAGGTCGGCCCGGTTGACCGCGGTGGCCCGCACGTCGACGACCACCTCGCCGGGACCGGGCTCGGGATCGGGCACCTCGCTCCAGACCAGTGCGTCGGGTCCACCGGGCTCCGGGATCGTCATCGCGCGCATGACCTGTGTCTACCCCACCCGCCCGTCGGTCCACGCCCGGGCCAGGATCTCGTCCACCGTCTGCGCCGGTGTCTGCGCGGAGGTGTCCAGCCAGAGCCCCAGCCGGGGCGTCTCGGCGCGGAACGTCGCGTCGAGGTCGGCGACCGGCCAGCCGCCGTAGCCGGTCTTGTCCCGGGCCTCCTCGCGGACGGCGACGGCCTCTGCGCTGGGGGCGAGCACGACCACCGCCAGCGGCCGGTGCCGGATCCGGTCGACCATGGCCGGCAGGTCGGCGCCGAGGACGACGTCCTGGAGCACCACCGTGAAGCCGGCGGCCGCGTAGCCGTCCGCCGCCGACGCGGCGAGGTCGTAGCGCAGCCGCAACTGCCGCCACGCCTCCTCCGACGGCTCGGCGCTCATCTCCTCCCGGCCGCTCACCACCATCCGCCGGAAGACGTCCCCGCGCAGGTGCACGGACCGGGGCAGTCGCCGGGCCAACGCCTCGGCCACAGTGGACTTCCCGGCGGCCATGATGCCGGTGATCAGGACGACGGACGGGGCCTCCCACATGCCGTCGATCCTGCCAGCTCGGGTGCCGTGCCCGCTCGCCCGGTCGGCCGCCGTGGCAGACTAGGGACGGCCGCGTACCCCCTGTGGGGCGCGGCCCGGGAGGGTTCGCCTAGTGGCCGATGGCGCTGGTCTTGAAAACCGGTAAGGGCAGCGATGTCCTTCGTGGGTTCGAATCCCACACCCTCCGCCGATGAACAGCAAATTCGGTCACGTTCTCACTCGCAGCCCGCCTGCCGGAGGTGCATGATCGTCTGCGTGCGCTACCTGATCCCTCACCCCGACGCGTTGGCCGAGCTCGACGACCTGGACGTCGGCCTGTACGACGGCAGCCAGCCCCCGCCCGAGGACCTGGCCGACGTCGAGTTCTACGCGGTCCCGTACGGCGTCGTCGACCCGCGCCTCTGCGAGCCGATCGTCCGGATGCCCCGGCTGAGGGTGGTGCAGACCGTGACCGCCGGCTACGACCACGTCCTGCCGTACCTGCGGCCCGGCCTGACGCTGGCCAACGGTCGGGGCGTCCACGACGCGGCGACCGCCGAACTGGCCGTGGCGCTGACCCTCGCCGCCCGGCGCCGGCTGCCGGACTTCGTCCGGGCGGCCGACGAGGGCCGCTGGGCGTCGGGCTGGTCGCCCGGGCTGGCCGACGCCCGGGTGCTGATCGTCGGGTACGGCTCGATCGGTGCCGCGATCGAGCGCCGCCTCGCGGGCTTCGAGGTGGAGATCACCCGGGTGGCCCGCAGCGCCCGTCCCGGCGTACGGCCGGTCTCCGAACTTCCCGAGCTGCTGCCACGGGCGGACGTGGTCATCCTGTCCATGCCGTTGACCCCGGAGACCGAGGGCCTGGTCGACCGGGACTTCCTCGCCCGGATGGCCGACGGCGCCCTGCTGGTGAACGTGGCGCGGGGGCGCGTGGTGGACACCGGCGCGCTGCTCGCCGAGCTCGGGGCGGGCCGGCTGCACGCCGCCCTGGACGTCACCGACCCCGAACCGCTGCCCGCCGGCCACCCGCTGTGGTCCGCGCCGAACGTCCTGGTCAGCCCGCACGTCGGGGGCCTGACCGCCGCGCTGTCGCCGCGGGCCCGCCGGCTGCTGGTCGACCAGGTCCGGCGGTACGCGGCGGGCGAACCGCTCGCGAACGTCGTCGTCGGCCCGTAACCCGGATCCGAACCCTCGGCGGACGGCCCGAGGTTCCGCCGGTGAGCGGTGCTCGCCCCGGCGGGCGGCGCGTCCCCTCGGTGGGCGGTGCTCGCCCCTGCGGGCGGCGCGTCTCCTCGGTGGGCGGTGCTCGCCCCTGTGGGCGGCATGTCCCCTCGGTGGGCGGTGCTCGCTCCGGCGGGCGGCGCGTCTCCCCGGTGGGCGGTGCTCGCCCCTGTGGGCGGCATGTCCCCTCGGTGGGCGGTGCTCGCCCCTGCGAGCGGCACGTCTCCCCGTGGGCGGTGCTCGCCCCGCCGGGCGGCGCGACGTCCCCTCGGTCAGCCGGGTGCCTGGCCGAGGGGCGTCGTGGCGTCCGGTCAGTAGTCCAGCAGGAGGGGCTGGCGGTGGTGCAGCGCGGTCTCGGCGAGGTGGAGCATCACCGCGAGGCCGAACCGGGCGACCTCCGTCACCGTCGGGTCGTCGCCCGGCAGCCCGCGCCGCAGCTCGGCCGGGTCGTGCCCGGCGAGGACGCCGGCGCGTTCGTCCAGCAGGCGCAGCTCCGCGACCAGCCGGGCGACCGAAGCCATCGGGGTCGGCTCACCCGCCGGTCGGGACGCCTCGAACACGAGCGGATCGTCGTCGAGCGGCAACCACCACTCGACCCCCGACAGCAGGCTGAGGTAGCGCTCGGGCTGCGCCGCCGCCGCCTGGTAGGCGGGAGCGTCGGCGAACCCGCGCGGGTCGTCCTTCCTGTCCCAGGGGCTCGGGCGCAGGTCCGGTTGCTCGTCGTACGCGGCGAGCAGCAGGACGGCGCCGAACCCGTCCCAGTCGGGCTTGTCGGTCCAGTACGGCCGGGTCGGGTCGTCCGGCCAGTCCACCGGGCCGCCGAGGGCCTCGCCGAGCCACTGCTGCCACCCGCGTACGACGTCCTGGACCACGTCCGGGTCGGTCTCTCCGTCCTCCTCCTCGTGCGCCCGCACGATGCGCACGTCGTAGCCCTCCTGCGCACCGATCTGCTGGGTGATGGTCAGCCAGTCGCCGAGGTGGTAGCGGGTCAGCGGCCCGACGTAGAGATCAAGTCCCATGGGGAGGCATTCTGTCCCATCAACGCGCCCGTCTCGACCCCGTTCGACCTCGTCGGGCACCGGGCTTCCGGTTCGATCGCGGGCGTCGGCGGGGTAAGAAGGTGAGTCAAGGACAACAGCACCAACCGGAAGGACCAGTCTCGATGACCCTGGAACGACCGATCGCCCCCGACCCGTACGAGCTGCTGCCGACCGTGTCGGCGTTCACCCTGACCAGCGACGACGTGCAGAACGGCGAGCCGATGGACGCCGCGCACGCCCACGGCAGCGTCGGGGGCGGTAACGTCTCGCCGCAGCTCGCCTGGTCCGGCTTCCCGGCCGAGACCAAGGGCTTCGTGGTGACCTGCTTCGACCCGGACGCGCCGACGGGCAGCGGCTTCTGGCACTGGGTCGTGGTCAACGTGCCGGCGAGCGTGACGGAACTGCCGCGCGGGGCGGGCTCGGCGGACCTCGGCGGCGGCTTCACGGTCCGCAACGACTACGGCGACCAGGGCTACGGCGGGGCCGCACCGCCGGCCGGCGACCGCCCGCACCGCTACGTCTTCGCGGTGCACGCCATCGACGTGGAGCGCCTCGACGTCACCCCCGACGCGACCCCCGCCGTCGTCGGCTTCAACCTCGCCTTCCACACCCTGGCCCGCGCCGTGATCCGCCCCACCTACCAAATCAACCACTAACCCCCAACCCCACCCCTCGCCCCTCCCCGCCCCCGCCCACCCGCTCCCGCGATCTTGCACTTGCTGCCCCGACAGAAGGGGCGAAAGCCGCGTAACGAGGGCCGAAAGTGCAAGATCGCGGGCGGGGTGGGGGCGTGGGGACGCGGGTGGGGGCGCGGGTGGGGTGGGGTGGGTTAGGAGGGGACTCGGGCGACGGCGAAGACGGACTGGCCGAACGGGGGGCGGACGCGCTGCTCGGCGGCCTTGGTGGCGGGGAGCACGAGGGTGTCGTAGACCTTCACCATCGGGCCCTCCTTCGGCATCAGCCGGAAGACCTTGGTGGCCATGAAGTAGCCGATCAGGCCGAGCGCGTTCGCGTAGTGGATCTTCTCCACCGTCAGGCCGGCGGCGGTCATCGCGTCGGCCAGGGTCTTCTTGGTGTAGCGGCGCACGTGGCCGGTGGCGATGTCCGCCGGGCTCATCGCGAACTGGAACGCCGGCACGATGATGATGACGTTGCCGCCGGGCCGGACCAGGTCGCGCATGCTGCGCAGCGCGCCCACGTGGTCCTCGATGTGCTCCAGCACGTTGTACGACACCGCGGCACTGTAGTCGCCCCGCTCGGAGTGCGGCAGGAGCATCTGGCGGACCTCGATGCGGGGCTCGTCGGCCAGCCGCTCCTTGAGGGAGACGAGCCGGTCGGGGTCGGCCTCGGTGGCGGTGAACCGGGGCAGCCGCTCCGCCCACTCCAGCGCGTAGTCGCCGAGCCCGCTGCCGATCTCGATCGGATTGTCACCGAGGTACGGCACGGCCAGCTCGACGAACCAGCGTCGGTGGTTGACCGCTGTCGCGAGGCCCTCCAGGACCTCGGACTGCACGCGCTGATCCCCAGTGATTTCTGCCATGCGTCGATTCCTCACGATATGACTCGACCCGCGCCTGGACCGACAGAGTGAATCATCCGCGCTGACGGCAGAAGAATCGGGGCACCTGGGTGGCCGAATTGCGGTCGGGGGTGGGCACGTGATCGGCGGTCGGCGAACCCGGCACATGGTACGGCAGTACCCCGAAACATGTCACGGCGGCGCTAGCGGCTGACTACTCTACGAATCGTCATGACTACTCCCGAATCGGGTCCCCCCGCCGGCGCGTCCGCACGCGGGGCGGCGGAGGGCGGTCCCGACCGGGGATTATGGCGGTGGAGCGGCCGGTGGGCGGACGCCGCCGCGGTGGCGAGCTTCGCCGCGCTCGGCTTCTGGGTGACCGCGCGGCTCTGGCTGCGCCCCTCGCACGGCGTGCGGGACAACCGCACGGACCAGTCCCAGTTCGAGTGGATGATGGCGCACGGCGCGCGCGTCGTGACCGATTTCGCCTATCCCTTCACGTCGGACCGGATGAACGTGCCGGACAGCGTCAATCTGATGGCGAATACGTCCGTATTATCCGTATCGCTGCCAATGACGCCCGTCACCCTGCTGTTCGGCACCCGGGCGTCCTTTCTGCTCTTTCTCACCCTCGGCATGATCGCCACGGCGACAGCCTGGTACTTCCTGCTCTCGCGGGTGGTCGTCGGCTCGCGAGGGCCGGCCTGGCTCGGCGCGGCGTTCTGCGCGTACGCGCCGGCGATGGTCTCGCACGCCAACGCCCATCCCAACATCGTCTCGCAGTTCGTGGTGCCCCTGATCATCTGGCGCACGCTGCGGCTCGGCGATCCGGGCCGCTGGCTGCGCAACGGGGTGCTGCTGGCGCTGGTGATCGTCTGGCAGGCCTTCATCAACCTCGAGGTGCTGCTGATGACCGCGATCGGGCTGGGCGTGGTCGTCGGGGCGCTCGCCCTCGGCCGGCCCGAGCTGCGCCGCCGGGCGCGGCCGTTCCTCGCCGGGCTGGGCACGGCCGCCGTGGTGGCATTGGTCCTGCTGGCGTACCCGCTCTACGTGCAGTTCTTCGGGCCGGGCGCGTACAACGGGCTGTCCTGGCTGATCCGCGGCTACTCCACGGACCTCGCCTCGTTCGTGGCGTACTCCCGGGAGTCCCTCGCCGGGGACGCGCGCACCGCGCAGGGGCTGGCGAAGAACCCGACCGAGGAGAACGCCTTCTTCGGCTGGCCGCTGGTGGTGCTCGTCGTCGCCCTGGTCTGGTGGCTGCGCCGGCACGTCGTGGTACGCGGGCTGGCCGTCCTCGCGCTGCTCTTCGGCCTGCTCTCGCTCGGGCGGGAGGTCCAGCTGAACGGCAGGGGGACCGGCGTCCCCGGCCCCTGGGCGGCGCTGGAGGGCCTGCCGGTCCTGCACTCGGTGGTGCCGACCCGGTGGGCGCTGGCGATCACCCCGATCGTCGGGGTGCTGCTCGCCTACGGGGCGGAACACGTGCGCGTGCTGGCCGCCCGGCACCCGGGGGCCCGCCCGCAGATCCGCTTCGCCGCCGCCACGGTGGCCGCCATGGCGCTGCTGCCGATCCTGCCGACGCCGCTGCCCACCACCCGGCTCGACGCCGTTCCCGCCTTCGTCACCTCCGGCGCCTGGCGGCCGTACGTGGCCGGCGGGCGGAGCATCGTGACCCTGCCGCTGCCGGACACCCACTACGCCGATCCGCTGCGCTGGTCGGCGCGGACCGGGCTGGAGATGCCCATCGCCCGGGGCTACTTCCTGGGCCCGGACACCCGTCCCGGGCGGGACCGGGTCGCCCTGTTCTCCGCCCCGCCCCGGCCGACCAGCGAGTTCTTCGCCGAGATCCGGCGCAGCGGCGCGGTGCCGCCGATCACCCCGCAGGCGCGGGTCGACGCGGTGGGGGACCTGCGGCACTGGCGGGCGGGCGCGGTCGTGCTCGGGCCGCACCGGCACGCCGACGCGCTGCGGCGGGGGATGACGGAGCTGACCGGCATCCGGCCCACGTACACCGGCGGGGTCTGGCTCTGGGACGTCCGCACGCTCACCGACTGAGCGCGCCCCCGACGACGTCGACCTGGGGCCGCGCGGGCCGGCGGGTGGTCAGGGCTGGCGGACGCAGCAGCCCTGGCAGACCTTGGGCTTGGGGAGGGTGAACGCGAGGCAGCAGGTGCGCCGCTGCACGGTGGGCTCGCCCGCCGGGCCCGGCACCAGCTCCACCAGGTCGGCGAGGTCGAGCGCGCCGAGCAGCGTCTCGATCGTCTCGACCGACGAGCCGGGCAGGCCGTCGGCAGCCCGGAGGATGCCGTGGGCGATGCCGGAGGCCACCGACCCGAGCAGGGTGCGCGCGCCGATGCGCACCTCGGCCTGGATCGCCGCGATCATCGGCGCCAGGTGGGCGTCGAGCAGCGAGCCGCGCAGCACCCGGAGCAGTTCGGCCTCGTCGGCGACGACCCGCACCTCGGGCGGCCCGGAGAGCGCCAGCGGGTCGCCGGGCAGCACCGCGACCGTGGTCGAGCGCCGCAGGCCCATGGTGAGCAGCGGGCGGTGGTCCTCGAAGTGGATCAGGACGTCGGCCGGGTCGAGCAGGGGCACCCGCCGGGCGGAGGCCCAGCCGAGCACGACGGGCAGCGCCGTCCAGTAGCTGTAGGACTTCCAGGCCAGCGCGGCGCAGGCGTGCGGCGTGCCGCCCCAGCGCAGGGTCGCCGAGTGCAGGAACTCCGGCAGTCGGGTGCCGTCGACCAGGGTGGCGGCGGTGCTCCAGCCGAACTCGTCGGCCACCAGCAGGCCGGGCGCGAGGCCGGGCACGTCGTCGGTGCCGAACATCCCGCGCAGGGCGGCGGTGACCGGCGCCAGCGGCGCGGCGGCGATCTGGCGCCCCGGCATCACCGCTGTCATCCGACTCATCTCCCGTCCGAAGCGCCTCAACTGAGCTAAGGCTACCCTAACCCCAGCGCAGGGGCCGAGGGAAGCCCGACCCCTGTCGGATACCCGAGGTGCGGGTCACCGCCCGGGCCGCTCCGCCGGCGTGCGGGGGACTACCCGAGGGGCGGGGCGGGAAACGTCGCCAGTATCGACAACTGTCGCTTCCCGTCAAGATTCGTGTCGGCAAGACGGCACTTGCCGTGTGTGCGCGGGCACAGAACGTGAAACTTGATACTCCCGGCCACGAGGAAGCTGATGACGACCTCACCGCTCGATCGGGCTGCCGACTCCTTCGCCGCCGAGCTCGCCCGGCACCGCACGGGACGGGGGCTGTCCAAGAAGCAGCTCGCCACCCTGATGGGGTTCGATCCGTCGTACGTCAGCCACGTCGAGGGGCGGCGGCACCGCCCCACCGAGGACTTCGCCCGCCGCGCCGAGGCCGTGCTGGAGGCCAGCGGCGCGATCTGGCAGCGCTTCAAGGAGTACGACGAGCTGCGCCACGCCCGCGCCGAACGGGCCCACCGGGAGCCGCCCCTGCCCGGGCAGTGGATGCCGCCCGGCACGGGGCTCATCGTCGAGCGGGAACTCGCCACCCTCACCCACCTCGACGACGCCTACCGCTGCGTCATCCGGCGGGAGCTCTACAACGCCGGCACCGAGCCGGTCACCCGCTACCTCGTCCGGGTCGCCGTCGACCGCTACCCCAACGACCCGGGGCGGTCCAACCGGCACCACCGGGAGCACCCGCTCACCTTCGCCGAGCTGCGGCTGCGGGCCTACCGCGAGGACGGCGGCGAACGGGAGGCCATGCACTGGCGGGCCAAGCACGACCGGGACGCCTTCAAGGAGATCTGGCTGCTCTTCGAGAACGGCGACCGGCGCTTCCCGCTCTATCCCGGCGACCGGGCCACCATCGAGTACGCGTACTGCGTCGGGCACGACAAGTGGGGCCCCTGGTTCCAGCGGGCCGTCCGGCTGCCCACCCGGCAGATGGCCGTACGCCTGGACCTCCCGGCGGCCCTCGACCCGCAGGTGTGGGGCGCGGAGACCTCGCTCTCGGCGGAGGAGGGCCCCCTGCGCACGCCCGTGCACCGGCGCGACGACGGCGACCGGGTGCTCTTCGACTGGGCGACCGACGACCCGCCGCTCAACGCGCGCTACCGGTTGCAGTGGCGGTTCCGGGCCCGGCCGGACGCCGAGCCGGAGGAGACCGGGCGGGTCCGGCCCAGCGACCGGATGCGCGGCCTCGGCATCGTGCAGCGCGGCGCCGACCTGCTCCGCCAGCCGGCGCGCCCGTTCGAGCTGCCCCGGGAGGAGCAGGCGGCCCGGGAGGTGGTCGACCGCCTCTCCGCCGCCCTCGGCCGCCTCGACGAGCTGCACCCGTTCAGCAAGGGCGTGGGCATCGCCGCCCCGCAGCTCGGCCTCGGCCGGGCCGTGGCGGTGGTCCGGCCCCCGGACCGCTCGGCCGAACCGGTCGTGCTGCTCAACCCCCGGGTGGTCGACACCTCGCCGGACACCGACGAGCAGTACGAGGGCTGCCTCTCCTTCTTCGACCACCGTGGGCTGGTGCCCCGGCCGCTTCGGATCGACGTCGAGCACGCCCAGTACGACGGCAGCCGCATCATCACCTCGTTCGAGTTCGGCATGGCCCGGCTCGTCGCGCACGAGATCGACCACCTGGAGGGGCGGCTCTACGTGGACCGGATGGCGCCGGGCGTGCCGCTGGTGCCCGTCGAGGAATACCGCGAGACCGGCCACCCCTGGCGCTACTGACCCGGCCGGCGGCCCGCCGTCGACCCCCTCCCGGGCCCGACCACGTCCCGCCCGGGTGGAAGGACGGGGTCGACTCCCGTCCGGGCCCGACCACGTCCGCCCGGGTGGGAAGGACGGCCGGGCGGACGTGGTCGGGCGGGGCGGTGCCGGTCCGCCCGACGGGGACCGGGGCGCGTGCCCCAGGGGGCAGGGGCACGCGCCCCGGTATGGGGGGAGGAACGCTTCCTAGAGGTTGCCGAAGGTGTCGTAGCGGGTGTTCTGCGGCGGGACGTCGTCCTCGGCGAGGACGCGCAGGGTGGCCCGGACCATCCGGGCCGAACCCGAGACGTAGCAGTCGTGCGTCGTCCACGGCCCGTACCGGCTGACCACGTCGGAGATGTCGCCCAGCTCGCCGTCGAAGTCCGGGTCCTCGCTGCACGCGGGGGTGACCGACAGCCACGGGTGCGCCGCCACCAGCTCCTGGAGCCCGGCCAGGCCGTAGAGGTCCGCCGCGGTGCGGGCGCCGTAGAAGACGTGCACCCAGCGGGTCCGGTTGTAGGTCGCCAGCTCCTCCACCAGCGCCTTGATCGGGGCGAGCCCGACGCCGCCCGCCACGCACAGGACGTCCCGCTCCGAGGAACGGTCCAGCGTCATCGACCCCATCGGCGCCGCCACCCGGAGCAGGTCGCCCGGCTTCACCCGGCGCACCAGCGCCCCCGAGACCCAGCCCGCGCCCGGCGGCGTACGGACGTGGAACTCCAGCACGTTGTCGTCGTTCGGGGCGTTGGCCACCGAGTAGGTGCGCCACACCCGGGGATGGTGGCGGGGCACCTCGACGCTGACGTACTGGCCGGCCCGCCACGGCAGCGGATGCTGCAACGCGCGGCAGGTCAGCACCGCCGTGTCCGCGCCGTACCGCTCGTGGGTCAGCACCTCCGCGTGCCAGAACGGCGGGTTGTCGTCGGCCGCCGCCCCGGCCAGCATCTTCTCCGAGATCGCCGCGTACGCGTCCCGCCACGCCTGGTCGTACTCGAGGTTCCAGCCGTCGCCGGCGGTGCTGCGCAGCGCGTCCAGCAGCGCGACGCCCATCGTCTCGTAGTGCGCCGCCTCGACGTGGTACTTCCGGTGGTCCCGACCCAACGATCGCAGGTACTCGTCGAAGCTCTCCGGGTCGCCCACCGTCTGGCTGGCGGTGACGATCGCCTCCAGGATCCGGTCGCCCTGCCCGGTCATCTGCACCGGGAAGAGCTTGCGCAGCTCGGGGTCGAGCAGGAAGAGCCGGGCGTAGAAGTGACCGCTCAGCCGCTCCCGGTGCTCCTCGACCAGGGTCCAGCTCTCCTTCAGCAGCCGTGCGAAGTCGTCCACGAGCGCTCCTTCTCCTGACGGCGGATCGGGCGTCCATAGAATGTCCACGGAGCGTGCACGGTGGTCGCACAGAATGTGCGATCGGCACGTGAGGTCCACTCGTCGCTGCCGCCGACCGGCGACGTCGGGCAGAGTGGTGCGGTGACCGTTGAGCTGGACCGCCCGGCGACCCGCCGGATGCTCGGCACCGAGACGCTGCTGGTGCTCGGCCTCTCCCTGGGCCAGTCCGCCGTCTACGCGGCGGTGTCGATCGTCGCCAAGCTGACCGCCGACGGGCCGCTGTCGAAGCAGACCGCCTCGCTCAACACCTCCGTGTCGCCCCGGCCGTGGCTCGACCTCACGTACCAGCTGCTCGGGATCGCCTTCGCGCTGCTGCCGGTGCTGCTCGCCGTACACCTGCTGGCGCGCGACCCCGGCCACCCGGCGCGGACCCTCGGCCTGGACGCCCGGCGGCCCGGCCAGGACCTGGCCCGCGGCGCCGGCCTGGCCGCGCTGATCGGCCTGCCCGGCCTGGCGCTGTTCTGGGCGGCGGCGCAGCTCGGCGTCAACGCCACGCTGGTGCCGGCCGCGCTGCCCGAGCTCTGGTGGACGGTGCCGGTGCTGATCCTGGCCGCCGTGCAGAACTCGGTGGTGGAGGAGGTGATCGTGGTCGGTTACCTGGTCACCCGGCTACGCCAGCTCGGGTGGCGGCTCGGCGCGGTCGTCGCGACGAGCGCCGTCCTGCGCGGGTCGTACCACCTCTACCAGGGCTTCGGCGCCTTCGTCGGCAACGTGGTGATGGGCGTCGTGTTCAGCCTGTTCTACCTGCGCACCCGCCGCGTCATGCCGCTGATCGTCGCGCACACGCTGCTCGACGTGTGCGCCTTCGTCGGCTACGCCCTGCTGCCCAGGGAGTGGTTCGACTGGCTGTGAGCCCGCCCCGCCTCTCGTCTGCTCCTCGGTAGATCTTGGCGAGAATTGGCCCCTCCAGGGGCCGTTTCCTGCCAAGATCTACCGGCGTCCGGTGCTTCTCACCCGGCTTGCCGCCGCCGGTAGGCGGTGATCGCGCGGGCGGCGAGCCGCTCGGCAGCCGCCGCATCGCCGGCCGCCGCCGCGAGCGCCGCCACGCCCGGCAACAGCCGGGACGCGGCTCGCAGCGCCAGCCAGCCAGCGGCCTGGGCCGTCAACGGCGCGGCCAGCCGCCACGCGGCCTCCGCCGCCCGCGGCCACGGCGCCTCACCCGGCCCGTCCGCCGCCCGGGCCGCCGCCAGCGCCGCCCGCGCGCTCTCCGGGCCCGGGTGCACCCGGGTCAGCACCAGCAACTCCGCCGCCCGGTCCGGATGGGCGGGATCCCGACCGTACGCCGCCGCCAGATGCAGCACCAGGTTGGCCTGGGTCCAGAGCACCGCCGCCAGCTCGGCCACCGGCGCGAACAACCCCGCCAGCGCGGCCGTCGCCCCGCCCGCCCCCGCCTGCCGCACGAACCGCCGCGTCGCGAGCCGGGCCAGCCCGTCGGCACTCGCATCCGGGTACGCGTCGCGCAGTCGCTGCGCCCAGTCGCGGGCGCCCGGCCCGATCGCCTCGACAGCTGCCAGGGCCAGCAGCTCCGGAGCGAACCCGGGGTGGTCGAGCACCCGCCGGCCGATCTCCCGCAGGGACGATTCCGGCGTACGGGTCAACGGGCCTCTCCTGATTCCCGTGTCCGTGCCCGCGCCTGTGCTCGGGGCGGCGGTGGTCGCCTCGGCAGCGGCGGTCTTCCTCACCGGCGTCGGCGGCGTCGGGTCGGCCTCCCGAGCGGGGGCGGTGGTTCCGGCGGCGGCCCTCGTCGCGACGGCCTTCTTCGCCGGAGCTTTCTTCGCGGGGGCCTTCTTGTCCGCCGTTTTCACGAGGGCTGCTTCTGCTGGGGCCTTCTTGGCCGGAGCTTTCTTCGCGGGCGCCTTCTTCGCGGGAGCGTCCGGCGTCGGGTCCGTCGTGGCCGGGGCCTTCTTCGCGGGAGCGTCCGGCATCGGTTCCGTCGTGACCGGGGCCGCCGATCGCCCGTCAGCTGCACCCGGCGCCCGCTTCCTCGGCGAACTGGCCGTGGCATCGCCGTTCCCGGCTCCGGCCGTGTCCGGCCTCACTTCGGCCGGCGCCGTGCGCGGGCCGTCGCCGGTGGGGGCGGATTCCGCGTCGCTTCTGTGTGCAGCGTCACTCTCCGCGTTTGCGTCCGCTCGACCGGCTTCGCGACCGGGGGGCGGAGGGGCCGCCCGGTCGGCCTGGCGGGGAAGCGGCGGGTCGGCCGAGGGCGGCTGGAAGAGCACCGCCGGAGCCGGCTTCGCCCGCCGGGGGCGCTTCTCCGAGTCCTCCGCCCGCCGGGGACGCTCGCCGCCGTCCTCCGCTCGGCCGGGCGGTTCCGGGGACGCCGGCGGCGGGGTGAATGTCGCCTTCGGGGAGCGTCGCCGCGCTCCCTCAGCAGGCTCTCGGCGGGTCGGCTCGCGCGGCGGCTGCTCCTGCATATCGATGAAGCGTAGTCCCGATGACGTTCGCGCACAGCCGGGAAACACGAGGCCGGAGAGGGCGCGGGCCGCGCCCCGGGTGCCCCGGCCCGCCGGACGGCCGGGCGTACCGGGGAAGTCGCTTTGCTCCCGATCGGCCGGGCCATGTATTCTCGGGCGCGGTGGTCTGCAGGGGCCACCAGGGAGACTTCGCCTAGTCTGGTCTATGGCGCCGCACTGCTAATGCGGTTGGGGTCTTAAAGCCCCTCCCGGGTTCGAATCCCGGAGTCTCCGCGCGAAAGCCGGGTGTGTAGACTGGCTGAGCACCGAGCGCCCGTAGCTCAATGGATAGAGCATCTGACTACGGATCAGAAGGTTAGGGGTTCGAGTCCCTTCGGGCGCACAGCAGGTGAGGGGCCGTTTCGGGTAACCGAGACGGCCCCTTCTCCGTGGGTACAGCAGCAAAGTACAGCAGTAGTCATGCCGACTCCGTGCCGTTCATGCGGTCGCCCAGGCGCTTCAACGCCTCACGAGTCTGCTTCGAGCTGACCCGCGTGTAGATCTCCATCGTGACCTTGAAGTCGGCGTGCCGCAGGATCTGCATGGCCACCCGTGGGGGCATGTCGAGCTCGGCCAGGATGCTGGCGCGGCCCCAACCAGCGGCAAGAAGAGCACGATCCGCCAAGCCGCCTGGCTGGCTGGCGATGAAGTTAGGGCGGTGAGCTTGGTCGAGGGGGAGCATCTTTGCAAGGCGGGGGTCCCTGCGGGATGTTGCCGGGCTACGGGCTGAGGCGGTCCACCGTAGGCCGTTCGGTGACGCTACGGCCGAAGTCCGTCCGGTGCAGGTAGCTAATCTCCGTCGAGTCTTCCCCGGTCCACGGGTCCTGCGCGACATACCGCTCGGTGCGCGGGAGCGCCACCTCGACGAGCTTGCCGTCGTACATCATCCACAGGCCAAAGCAGTCGTCTTCCTCGTCGTGGATCAGCACCTGCACCGTCTCAGGGCGCGGCCAGGGGAGCAACTGCAGGTACTCCAGCAGGTGGGCCCAGTGGCGCCGGTGGGTGAACTCGGCTGCCCACCCGCCGCCGAACGAACCTGGCCATTGGCTCTCAATTGGCACGAAGATGTTGTTCCACGGACGTGTCCCGTCGTTGTCCCGGGTCAGTGGGGCCATGACGTCGTGGGCATCGGCCGCCAACACGACAACTTCCGCGAATCTGCTCACCCCAGTATTCGATCTTTGGAGGGGAGGTGACCGCAACCGCCTTTGATGCCACCGCTGCGGTTGCGGCCTTGATCGCTTCTGCATGATGGGGCAGATCTTTCCGACATCTGGGATCTGCTGCTCCGTTGTCGGTGTGCTGTTTCGGCGGTGGCCGTGCCGGCCGGGTGCTGACCCCAGCATTGCGTGTCGGCTGGTCGGGATCGCTGGTCGGGATGCCCATGTGTCAGGGGTGTGACTGTTGTCCACGGTGGTCAGTGTCGTGGTTCTTGCCCGCCGAGGTGGGCGCCCGGGTCGTTCGCGTCGTCGAACTGGCTGGCGCAGGGTGACGAGTGGGGGTTGCCCCGCGGGCGGCGAGCAGTAGCTGGTGGCAGCCGGTGGGTCCACGCATCTGATGTTGCGCTCTGCTCGTCGCCCGGCTTACCGGGCGGCCCGCTCCTCGGACGCGACCCGCGCTCTCGTTGCTCGGCGCCGGATGTCGGGGCTGCCGGTGGACCAGGCCCGCGCACCTTCGTCATGGCCGCGCGGTGCCTTGCGGCGCCGTCCAGCAGGTGGAACAGCTCGACCGAGTTGGCGTGGTGGTGCGGCCGGGGCGCCGTTCGCGACATCGAACGCCTCCTTCGGGGTGTTCACAGGGCGAACAGCAGGACGGCGTCGAGGACCACGACCACGGCTGTGGCGAAGTGGATGCCGAAGGCGACGGCCTTCGTGCCGCCGTGCCGGAGCACGACGACGGTGTCGCCCAACGGGTTGAGCGCGACGATCAGCATGAACCACGCGACCGCGTCGGCGGTGGTGAAGGCGATCAGTGCGAGGCCGAGCAGGCCGTAGCTGAGGTCGCGCAGGCCCTTGATCGTGAGGTAGGCGGGGTCCCCGTTCGGGGCGGCCGGGACGCCGTAGCCGGCGGCCGAGGCCTGCGGCGCCAAAAGGAAGCGGGCGCCGATGAAGACGACGAAGAGGCTGAGGACGACGGCGAGCCCGTAGGCGATGGGGCTGAGCATGTTCGGCTCCGATGCTAGCGCTGCTAGATGTGAGAGCGAAGCTAGCAGAGCGGCGACAGGTTGGCTAGCGGTGCTAGGGTTGTGAGCATGTCGATTCGGGCCCGCCGGGAGCGGGAGCGGGCGGAACGGGAGCGGGCGATCGTCGCCGCGGCCCGGGATCTGGCTGAGTCGGAAGGCTGGGACGCGGTCACTACCCGCCGACTCGCCGCCGAGATCGAGTACAGCCAGCCCGTCCTCTACAGCCACTTCAAGGGCAAGGACGCCATCATGGCGGCGGTCGCCGTGGAAGGCTGCGGTGACCTGGCCGCCGAACTCGCCGCCGCCCGGGCCGCCGCGACCGACCCACGGCAGGCGGTGTCCAACATCGCCACGGCGTACGTCGCGTTCGCCGAGCGCCGGCCCGCGCTCTACGACGCGATATTCAACCTTCCCGTCGACCTGTCCTTCGCCAGCCAGGACGCGCCGGTCGAGCTGGCCCGGGCCTTCGCCGAGCTGGCCGAGACCCTGCGCCCGGTCGCCGGCGACGACGACCTGGAGACGTTCACCGAGACCTTCTGGAGCGGACTGCACGGCCTGGTCACGCTGATGCGCAGCGGCCGGCTCCGGCGCGCGGAGCACGAGCGGCGACTGGCCCTGCTGGTCGACCGCTTCACTCGGCCAGGGTGAGCTGCCCGCCACGGAGGAGCGCACCCGATGGCCGACCACCCACCCGTCGCCGTCGCGATCGACGAGCCGCTGCTCAGCTACCTCGACGGGACCCCCAGGAACACCTGCCGCAGGAACGCGGCTTCGGCTCGGAGACGACCCGCCGGCACGCTCTGCGGAGCGAGGGGTAGCTACAGATCATTGCTGGTCGGGTTGTGTGTCGGGTTCGAGTGTCAGTCCGGTGGGAGCGAGGAAGCCGTTCAGCAGGCCGGTGCGGTACTGGATGCTCTTGACCCGTTCGACGGCCAGAGCCTGCTCACCACCGGCCCTCCCGCGCCCACGGCTGCAGCTTCTCCGGGTTGCGGACCGCCCAGATCCGGGTGACGCGCCCGTCGGCGACGTCGAACGAGGCTACGGTCACGACGACGCCGGCACGCTGGGCCACCAGGCCCGGCACACCGTTGACCGTCCGCTCCAGGAGTTCGAGCCCCGGAGCACTATCGGCAATGGCGACCATGTACCGGGCGATGCGCGCGCCGCCCTCGACCGGGCGCAGGACGGTGCCGACCACGCCGCCGCCGTCGGCGGTCATCACGGCAGCCGGGTTCAGGAGACCGACGAGGGCTGCGACGTCCTTGGTCTCCCATGCCTCTTTGACGTGCCTCACCACGTCGGCCTGGCCGGTCGCCGTCACCCGGGCACGCGCGTCGCCCACCCGCCGCCGGGCGGAGGCCGCCAACTGCTTGCAGGCCGCAGGGGTCCGGCCGAGAACGTCGGCGATCTCGGCGAACGGGTACCGGAAGACCTCGTGCAGGACGAACGCCACGCGCTCGGCCGGCGTCATCGACTCCAGGACGACGAGGAAGGCCATGGTGACCGACTCGTCCAGAACGATCTGCTCGGCGGGGTCCGCACGGCCGGTGGGGTCGGCGCCGCCCGCGTGGTCCCACTCGGCGCGGTCGGGCAGCGGCTCGGGCAGCCACGCGCCGACATAGCGTTCACGGCGGGCCCGCGCCGAGCCGAGCAGGTCCAGGCAGATGCGGCTGGTCACCGTCGTCAGCCAGGCGCCGGGGGAGAGGATCTCCTCCTGTCGGCTCCGCGGCAGCGCGTACCAGCGTGCGTAGGCATCCTGTACGGCGTCCTCGGCCTCGGTCACCGAACCGAGCAACCGGTAGGCGACATTGATCAGTTGACGTCGCTCGCCGACCACCTCGTCCGCGCTGGTCGTGACAGTCCCCATGCTTCCGGCCGCCCCTCGCCTTACCTTTCGCAGGCCCGCATCGTCGGACTGGTGAGACCTTATCGACCTGCTGCCCGAGGGCGGAAAAGGGGACTGTGACATGACCACCCAGGTGACGGCGAACGCACGACGCATTTTCTCGTTCCTGCAGGTCGCGATCGCCCTGCAGACCCTGACCATCTTCCTTCAGGCGGTCTCCGCCGGGCTGCTGTTGACCTCGTCCTACGGGGAGACGCTGCACAGCGTCGGAGCCCGTGTGATGTACGGGGCGTCGATGCTGTACGTGCTTGCGGCGGTGCTGGCGTGGAAGCCCGGCGGCAGTTCCTTCCGGCCCGTCTGGCACGCGTCGGGATTCCTCGCACTCGCCTCGGTTCAGGTCGTGCTGGGCATCGCGCACGTCCCGTCGCTCCATCTCCCCCTGGGTGTCTTGATGTTCGGCCTGAGTGTGCTGGCGCTGGCCCGGCGCTGAGGTCCCATGCGTGTGGACCGGATCAGCGGGTCCCTTCGGGCGCACAGCAGGTCGGAGGCCGTCTCGGGTGACCGGGACGGCCTCTTCCCCGTCCTGGACGGCAGCGAGGTGCAGCAATGGTCACTCCGCGCCGCCCGGTCGCTCCCCCGGGCTCAGATGGCGCGGTTCGCGGCGCGGGGTTCCCGTGCGGCGACGGCGGGGCGGGCCGGCCGCCTGTCGACGACGCCCGCGGCCCAGAGGGCGACCGCGATGAAGACGATCTGCTCCGGAATCCGGAACCACAGCGGCGTGGCGGGATCGCCGTTGAGCGGCACGTCTTCCAGGGCGGCGTGGACGTTGGCCGGGAACATCAGCACGAACAGGACGGAGAGGCCGATCCCGGCTGCCTTACGGGTGCGGGCCACGACGAGTCCCAGGGCGCCGAGAAGCTCCAGCATGCCGGTCGCATAGACCGCCAGGCGGGGGAACGGGACGAACGGCGGAACCATGGCCACCATGTCGCCGTGGCTGGGCATCACCGTGACGCTGTCGGGGAGAAAGTGCGCGGCACCGGTGAAGACGAGCATGACGGCCAGCCCGTGGGCCGCGCTGGTCCGCCAGTCGGCGAACCGACGCACCCCGACCACGGCGAGCAGGCGGAACCCCAGCGTGGGGATCGCCAACAGCATGAGTGTCGTGAACAAGTCTTCTCCCTGGATGACGGTCGGCGGGTGACGAGGGGCGAGGCAGCCGGTGAAGAGCGCGGCTCCGTACGCGTGACGGGCGGGGACGGGCCGGGAAGACCGTCAGGCATCGGTGACGGCGAGTGGTACGCCGCAGGCGTCCTCGGCAGCGACGGGGGTGAAACCGAGGGCCGCGTAACGGGCGGAGGCTGCGGCGAGGCCGGTGGTGATGAGCACGGTGTGGTCGATGTCGGCCGCGTGTTCGGTGCTCATGCGCGGTGTCCCTCCTGGATTCCCGGGTTGACGTGGTGCGGCTGGCGGAACCGACGTTGCGAGCTCACCCGGCCGCCGCGACCGCGGCGGCGATGAAGAGCACCTGCAGGGCCGTGCGGGTCGGCAGGGGGGTCACGGGTTTTCCGGCCAGGGTGAGACCCCGGCGGGCCGCCGAGACGTTGGCCGGGAACATCGCGAGCATGAGCACGGCCAGCCCGATCGCCGCGTACGGCGCGGTCGGCGGAAACAGCAGTCCGGCGGCGCCGGCGAGTTCCAGGACGCCGGTGAGCGTGACCAGCAGGGCGGGGTGCGGGATCACCGGCGGGATCATCGCGACGAAGTCGCGGCGCCACGAGGACAGGAAGTGGGGCACGCCGGTGAGGACGAACATCAGGGCCAGCGCGCCCCGTAGGGCCGGCTGCCAGGCGTCCAGGGCGTCGATGCCGGCCAGGCCGATGAGCCGCAGGACGACGAACCCGCCCGTCAGGGCGATGAACGGAACCATCTCGTCTCCAATCTTGTCACCGCAAAGATTGGAGGAGGCTCCTCATCTTGTCAATGTAAAGATAAGTGAGGGCCGCCACGTCGAGCCTCGGGGCGGGATGGGGTGAGTCGACCAGCCGGGCCGGCGCGACCGGGGGGCAGGTCGGTGCGCCGCGCCGGCGACGAAAGAGGCGCGCCGCGACCAGGGGCGAGTCGGCGGGTTGCGCCGGCGACGAAAGAGGCGCGCCGCGATCAAGGGCGAGTCGGGGCGCCGTGCCGGCGACGAAACGGGCGAGCCGGTAGTTCTGGGCCGGTAGCCGACCTGCCGCCGAGCGAAAGACCTATCGCCGCAAGGCGCCAAATCCTGCTTATCCGCCGATGTGGCTCATGGCTCCTCTGTCGCCACTCTTCGGGCGCCGGGGCGGCGCGGCGGCGCATTATTTCTCACCTGCAACTTCCACCGCCACCCCTGGGGCACGCCGCTGCTGCCAGGTAGTTGACATTGGGGCGACATCGGCTCGCGTCAGTGACGGAGGGATTACGAGAAATTGCCTTCCGGCCTGCGGAATCGCGGATGATTCGCCCCCGTCATGACGCTCAGTGATGGCCGGTAAGTTGACTGTGATCCACATCACTGATCATCCTTACCAGTCGGGTCGACTTGGTCATCTACAGTCGGGAATTGCAAATCCGGTTCTGATGAGCTGTTGTCCGGCGTGGCGTCGGACGGAAATCATTGGGGGATTGCCGAATGCCTGTGTTCCCGCGGGGGGAAGCGGCTTATGTGTCAAGTATTCGGAACGGGCAGTCAAATCCACGATCGTTGGACGAGCAATCGAAGGCGGTAATCAGGGCGTGCATCGCCGAGCTCGTCGCGCTCCTCGGTGAGGACCCGCTGGCGGGCGGCCCCGGGGTCGAAGGGCCCACCGCCCTGCCGCTCACCGACCTTCAGCAGGCCTATCTCATCGGCGAGCAGGGGGTGGCGGGGCACGCCTCGCCAGCGCTCTACATCCAGGAGTACGCGTTTCCGGCGGCGTCGCCGCCGGATCCGGACCGCCTCGCCGACGCCCTCGCGCGGTTGCGTCGGGCGCGACCCGTGCTTCGTACGCGCGTCATGCCGGAGGCCACTCAGCATTTCGCCCCGGTCGACGACGACCCGAAGGAATTGCTCGTCGACGTGCTGGACCTGTCGGCCCGCGAGCCGGGGGAAGTGCCCGGAGAATTGCGGAGACTGCGGCGGGAAATAGTCGGAAACGTGCCGCCGCACGACGCGGGCAGGCCCTTCCTGTTCCGATTCGTCCGGCTCCCTGGCGGCGAAACGAATCTGCAGGTCGCGCTGCGCCTGACGGTGTTCGACGGAGCAACGATCCAGCTGTTCTTCGCCGAGTTGGCCCGTTGTTACGCCGATCCCGCCCATCTGCCCGCGCCCGAGCCGGAGAGTTTCGCGGACTACCTCGTCGAGCAGGAGGGCCGCAGGTCGCTCCCCGCCCGCCAGGGGGCGGAACGCTACTGGCGGTCCCGGCTGGCGAGCCTGCCGCCCGCCCCCGACCTGCCGCGCGCCCCGGACTCGCAGGCCGCCGAGGGCGACCGCGACGTGCCGCTGCACCGGGTGGCGCACCGCCTCGACGCGGACGACTGGAAGCGGTTCCGGCACCACGCCGCCGAGCAGGGGCTGTCCGCAGGCCTTGCCCTCTTCGCGCTCTACGTCGAGTGCCTGCTGCGGTGGTCCGGCGGCCAGCCCGGCACCGTGTCGGTGCTCTCCTCGGACCGGGTGACCGGCGCGCCGGGCCGGGAGCGGATGTGGGGCAACGCCGCCACCACCCTGCTGGTGGCGTACGACGACGCGCCCGGCCCGTTCGTCGAGCGGTGCCAGGCGCTGCAGAAGCAGCTCTACGCCGACCTCGACGCGGGCGAGTTCTCCGGGGTCGCGGTCGGCCGCGAGCTCAACCGGCGCGACGGCAGCGTGGGCAATCCCGTGCCGGTGGTGTTCAGCAGCGGCCTCGACCTGGTGCCCGGCATCTCCGACGGTTTCCGGCTCGCGCTGCCGGCCGGCACGCTGGCACACAGCGCCATCGCCACCCCCGAGGTGCTCCTCGACCACCAGGTCTTCGAGTTCGACGGCGCGCTGGTGTGCAACTTCGACCACGACCGGTCCGCGTACCCGCCGGGCCTCGTCGACGACCTCGCCGAATACCACCGGCACCGGTTGCAGCAGTTGGCCGCGGACGCCGACGCCTGGACCGGGGCGGGCCGGCGGCCGCTGCCCGTACGGCAGCTCGCCGACCGCCGGCGGGCGAACCACACGGAGGCCCCTGGCCTGGCGGGCGAGCTGCACGAGGCGACCGTGGAACAGATGCGGTGCCGGCCGGACGCCGTCGCGGTCGTCGACGCCGAGCGCAGCCTCACCTACGGCGAGCTCGACCGGCTGTCGGGGGCGCTGGCGGCCCGGCTGCGGGAGGCGGGCGTGGGCGCGGATCCGGGACGGACCGACCTGGTGGCCGTACGGGTGCCCAAGTCGTGGCGGCAGCCCGTCGCCGTGCTGGCGGTCCTCCGGGCCGGCGGCGCCTACCTGCCGGTCGGTCCGACCTGGCCGGAGGCGCGGGTCCGCGAGGTGCTGCTCCAGAGCGGCGCGACCGCGGTCGTCGCCACCGACGCCGCACCGCTCGACGGGCTGCCCGACCTGCCCGTCGTCGGCATGCCCACGACCACGGCCGGCCCGGACGCCACCGGCCCGGACGCCACCGGCCTGGACGGCACCGGCGGCGCGGACGTCATCGGCCCGAACGGCACCGGCGCGGACGCCATCGGCTCGGACGCCACCGGCCCGGACGGCACCATCGGCCCGGACACCACTGGCCCGGACGGCACCGGCGGCGCGGACGTCGTCGGCCCGGATGGCGCCGTTCTCGACGGCCTCGGCGGTGACCTGCGGCGCACCGCCTACGTCATCTACACGTCCGGTTCCACCGGCGCCCCGAAGGGCGTGGTGATCTCCCACGGGGCGGCGACCAACACCCTGCGGGACCTGGCGCGGCGGCTGGCCCTGACGTCGGCCGACCGGGTGCTCGCGGTCTCCTCGCTCGCGTTCGACCTGTCGGTCTTCGACATCTTCGCCGTCCTGGGCGCCGGCGGCACGGTGGTCGTGCCCGCGCACAGCGACGTGCCCGACCCCGAGCAGTGGGGGGAGCTGTGCCGGCGGCACGGCGTCACCCTCTGGAACTCGGTACCCGCGCTGTTCTCCGTCACGCTCGAATACCTGGCCGAGCGGGCGCCGGAGATGCTCCGGGCGCTGCGGCTCGTCATGCTCAGCGGCGACTGGGTCCCGATGCCGCTGCTCGACCGGATCGCGCGGGCGTGCCCCGCGGCCCGGGTCATGGCCGCCGGCGGCGCGACCGAGGCGTCCATCTGGTCCAACTACTTCTGGACCGAGGACCTGCCGCCGGGCTGGTCGAGCGTCCCCTACGGCTATCCGCTGGCCAACCAGACGATGCACGTGCTGGACCGGCAGCTGGCCGACGCGCCGACGTGGGTCCCCGGCGACCTCTACATCGGCGGGGTCGGGGTGGCCGACGGCTACCGGAACGCGCCCGAGCTGACCGGGGCGTCCTTCTCCACCGACCCGGTCACGGGCGAGCGCCGCTACCGCACCGGGGACCGGGCCCGGTACTGGCCCGGCGGCATCCTCGAGTTCCTCGGCCGGCAGGACGACCAGGTCAAGGTGGGCGGGCACCGGATCGAACTCGGCGAGATCGAGACCCGGCTCTCCGCACACCCGGACGTGCGCAAGGCGGTCGCCGTGGTGGCCGCCGGGCGGGGCGAGCCGTACCTGGCCGCGTTCGTCATCCCGGCGCCGGGCTGCGCCGCTCCGGACCCGGCCGCGCTGCGGGCGCACCTCGCCGCCGGGTTGCCGTCCTACATGGTGCCCGCCGTGGTCACCGTGGTCGACGAGGTGCCGCTGACGGCCAACGGGAAGGTCGACCGAAAGGCGCTCGTCGCGCGACTCGCCGCCGATCCTGCCGTACGCGGGACGGGTCCGACGGTCGTCGCGCCGCGCACGGCGGACGAGGCCCGGCTGCTCGGCCTGTGGCAGGAACTGCTCGGCCCGGAGGTCCGCGGAGTCACCGACGACTTCTTCTCCCTCGGCGGCAACTCGCTGCTCGCGGTCCGGTTGTTCCACCGGATCAGGGCGAGCTTCGGGCGGACCCTGCCCCTGGCGTCGCTGATGCGCAGCCGCACGGTCGCCGATCAGGCGAGCCTGCTGCGGGCGGGCGAGCAGCACCCGCACGGCGGCACGCCGCTGGTGCGCGTCAGGGACGGCGACGCCCGCACCCTGGTGCTGGTCCACCCGGTGGGCGGCGACGTGCTCTGCTACCAGCCGCTCGTCGAGGCGCTCGACCGGCAGGCGGTCACCGCCGGCGCCACCGTGTACGGGTTGCGGGCGGTCGGCCTGCAACCCGGCGAGGAGCCGCCGGCGGACATGGCGGAGCTGGCGGCCCGCTACGCCGAGGCACTGCGCGAGGTCCTGCCGGAGGGGGCGAACGTGCACCTCGTCGGCTGGTCGATGGGGGGCACCGTGTCGGCGCACGTCGCCGGGCTGCTGGAGGAGCAGGGCCGGGCCGTGCGCTCGGTCACCGCGATCGACTCGTTCACGGGCCGACCGGAGGCCCCCGCCGTGACCCTCCGGCAACGGCTCGCGGGCTTCTTCACCGACCTGGCGCAGGGCGAGGACGTCAGCGGTCACCTGCCCGGGGACGTCACCGCCGGCGAGCTGCCCGCGGCCCTGGGCGCCCTGCAGGACGCCCTGGTCCGGGCGGGCCTGCTCGACGCGCCGCTCGACGCCGGCGACCTGGAGCGGCTCTTCGCCGTCTACCGCCGCAACTCCGAGATCCTGGAGGGACACCGGCCCGGCGCGCCGCCCGAGCGGCTCCTGCTGGTGCGGGCGCGGGACACCCGGCGCGACGCCTTCCCCGGCCTGGTGCCGTTGGACGAGGTCATGCATGGCGTCGCCCGTCCACTCCCGATCGACGGCACCCACTACTCGGTCGTGCGCCCCGGCCGGGTCGCCGACGTCGCGGCCCTCGTCGCGGCGCACCTCGCGGCGGCCGAGGAGCCCGGGCCCACCGAAGCCGACGCCGAGGCGTACTACCTGCGCGGAAAGCTCTGGTGCTGACCAACCGGCCCCTGCCCCGGGGCCGGGGACGAGCAGCGCGGGACACCCACGACACCCGGGGCGGCGCGCACTGCCGGAACACCGACGAGGCAGGCGCGGCGCCCGGACGCGGGGTGGCCGGACACCACCTGGCCGACCCTGACCAACTGTTCAGCTCACGAAGCGGAGGGACCACGGCATGACCACGACAGCCGACAGAAACGAGATCTGGAACTCCGGCACGTTCGACGTGATGCGGCGCAAGCTCATCCCCTCCTTCGACCTCATCTACGCCAGCGCGGTGCACGCGGTCGTCGAGACCGTCCCGGAGACGGCGCGCGTGCTCGACCTCGGCGCCGGCACCGGGCTGCTGGGCGGCGCCGTCCTGGAGCGGCTCCCGCGGGCCGAGCTGACCCTGGTCGACCACTCGGACGCCATGCTCGCCAAGGCGCGGGAGCGGTTCGCCGGCAACCCCCGGGTCACCGTGCTGGTGTCCGACATGGCGGACCCGCTGCCGGCCGGCCCCTTCGACGCGGTCGTGTCCGGCCTGGCCATCCACCACCTCACCCACGACGCCAAGCAGGACCTCTTCCAGCGCATCCGCGAGGTGCTGACCCCGGAGGGCGTCTTCGTCAACGTTGAGCAGCTCGCCGGCCCCAACGCGCGGATCGAGGCGATGTACGACTTCCAGCACGAGGCGCACGTGCGGCGCGCGGAGTGCCCGCCCGACGAGTGGGCCGCCGGCCGCGAGCGGATGAAGCTCGACATCTGCGCCACCCTGGAGGACCAGTTGGAGTGGCTGCGCAAGGCCGGGTTCGGGCAGGTGGACTGCCTGGCCAAGGACTGGCGCTTCGGCACCTACGCGGCGTGGGTGGCGGCATGACGGCGGTGCTCTGCCAGGCGGTCGCCGACGTCGCGGCACGCCGGCCGGACCACGTGGCCGTCGTCGACGTCGACGGCGGTCGCATCCCCTACCGTGACCTCGTCGCGCTCGTCGAGCGGCTCGCCGCCGGGCTGCACGCCAACGGGATCCGGCCCGGCGACACGGTCGCGTTCGCGCTGCCCAACAGCGTGCGCTACGTCGCGCTGATCATGGCCGTCGCCCGGGTCGGTGCCCGGTACGTGCCGCTGATGCGCAACTTCACCGCCGCCGACACCGAACGGGCCGTCGGGCAGGCGCGCCCGGTGCTGCTCGTCGCCGGCCGGGACCACCACGTCGCCCCGGGAGCCGTGCCGGTCGTGTCGCTGGACGACCTCGACGCCGACGCGCCGCCGGCGCCGGACGAGCCGTACGCCGGCCTGTTCCGCCAGCTCTGGACGTCGGGCTCCACCGGCTTCCCGAAGATGATGGTGTGGCGGCAGGACAAGTTCGTCGCCGAGCGCCGGCGCTGGCTGGCCGACACCGGCATGACGGCCGACGACGTCTTCTACTGCCGGCACCCGCTCGACGTCGCCCACGCCACCGACCTGCACGTCTTCGCCGCCCTGCTCAGCGGGGCCACGCTCGTGCTGGCCGACCCGGACGACCCGCCGCGCGCCTACCTCGACCGGCTCCAGCGGGAGCGGGCGACGGTGATGAGCGCGCTGCCCGCGCACTACGAGATGCTCGTCCGGGCCGCCGCCGACACGCGGGTGGACCTGTCCGCGCTGCGGCGTCCGCTCTGCGGGGGCGCCTACCTGAGCCCGGACGTGGTGCGCGCCGCCGAGGCCACGCTGGGCATCCACATCCGGCAGATCTACGGCTCGACCGAGTTCGGTCTCGCCCTGGGCAACATGGCCGACGAGTTGCAGACCAGCGGGGCCATGCCGCCCGTACGCGGGGTCGGCGCGCGGCTGGCGCCGCTGGTGGAGGGGCACGCCGACATCGGCGAGCTGGTGTTGCGCTCCGAATGCACGAGCGAGGGCTACCTCTTCGCCGACGCCGCGAACGCGCGCACGTTCCGGGACGGCGAGTTCTGGACCGGCGACGTCGCGCAGGAGGTCGGCGACGGCGCGTACCGGATCGTCGGCCGGGTCTCCGAGGTGCTGTCCACGCCGGACGGGCCGGTGCTGGCCCCCGTGCTCGACGCCGAGTGCCGCGCGGCCAGCCCCGGCGCGCAGGTGGTGAGCCTGCCGCTCGACCCGGGCGAGCTCACCGACCGGGTGCTCGTGGTGGTCCGCCCCGCCGACGGCGGCGATCCCGAGGACGCGGTCCGGCAGGTCACCGCCGTCCTGGCCGGGCACCGGCTGGCCGCGACGGTGCGCCTGACGGACGAGATCCCGCACACGCCGGTAGGCAAGATCGACAAACCGGCCCTGCGCCGCCGCTTCGCCCTGGTGAGCCGATGATGCGCGCGGAGTTCCACGGCGCCGGGCCGGACCTCGTTCTCGTCCCCGGGCTCGCCGCCAGCCGGCACTTCTTCGACCCGACCGTTGCGGAACTCGCCCGCGACCACCGGGTGGTGACCGTCGACCTGCCCGGGCACGGCGACGCGCCGGCGCCGACGAAGCCACCCACCCTCGCCGACTGCGCCGCCGCGCTGCACGAGGTGATCGAGGGCCTCGGCTCCGACGACGTGACGTTGCTGGGCTGGTCCCTGGGCGCGACCGTCGCCTGGACCTACCTGGAGGAGCACGGCACCCGGCGGGTCCGTCGGCTGATCAGCGTCGAGCAGACGCCCTGCCTGATCGCCCGGGACGGCTGGCCGTACGCCGCGTTCGGCTCCCTCGACGAGGCCGGGGCGGCGGCGCTGCTCGGCGACGTGCGCCGCGACTGCGGGGCCTTCGCCGAGACCCTGGTCCGCAGCTCCTTCGCCGTCGACGGCCCCGCCCCCGACGAGGCGCTCGTCGCGGACCTCGTACGCCAGGCCCGCCGCGCCGACGCCGACGCGGTCGGCGGCCTGCTCGCCGACGTGCTCGCGCAGGACTGGCGGGACCGGGTGGCCGCCCTGCGGCTGCCCACCCTGCTCGTCCACGGCCGCCGCAGCGCGGTCTACCCGCCGGAGGTCGGCGCCTGGCTGGCCAAGGCGATCCCGGACGCCCGCGTGGAGTTCCTCGAGCACTCCGGCCACCTGTGCTTCCTCGAGGAGCCGGAGGCGTTCGCCGCCGTTGTCCGCGGCTTCCTGACCGATGAGGAGAAGCAGTCATGACCGCCAGCACCGAGACGTCCGCCCCCGCCCTCGCCCGCCGGCTCTGCTGGATCTATCCCGACCGCGGCACGGTGCGCCAGCGGGCGGCCGAGGCCGCCGCCATCTGGACGACCTACACGGAGATCGCCAAGGACTGCGGCCTGGCCATGTCCCTGCACAAGGCGGAGTCGCTGGCGGTCGAGGCCGTCGGCGCGGAGCACCGGGTCTTCCTCGACGGCGAGCGGATCACCCCGGAGGACACCATCCTGGTCACCTCGCTGTGGTCGCTGCCGCACCAGGTGCAGGAGGTCTGCAACCAGCTCTTCGCGTACTCGATCGTCGAGCAGGCCGGCTTCTACCTGCCCATCCACCCGCGCATGTCGTACATCACGACGGACAAGATGGCCACCATGCTCTACCTGCGGGACTGCCCCGTCCCGCGGGTGCCCACCGTGCGCATCGGCACCGGCCGCGACTCGATCAGCCGGCACTACGAGCCGGTGCTGGAGAAGCTCGACTTCCCCATGCTGGTCAAGCCCGCGTACTGGGGGATGGGCCAGGGCGTCTGCCTCGCGAACAACGAGCACGAGCTGCGCGGGCTGATCGGCCTCGCCGGCGGCGCCGACACGGCCCTGGTCGTCCAGCCCTATCTCGGCACCGGCGTCAACGACTTCCGGGTGTACGTCGTCGACGGCAGGGCGCACACCGTGCTGCGCCGGATCCCGCAGGGGGAGTCGCTGACCGCGAACCTGGTCAACGGCGGCCGGCTGGAGTACCCGCCGCTGCCGCGGGAGCTGGAGGGCGCGATCGACTACATCGCCGACAAGCTGCGGATGCCGTACTTCGCGGCCGACTTCCTCTGGGACGGCAAGCAGTTCTGGCTGTCCGAGGTGGAGCCGGACGGCGCGGTCGGCTACGCCACGACCGAGGAGATCGCCAAGATCCAGCGGCCGGTGATCGAGGCCCGGTTCCGCGCGTACATCGCGGCGCACGCCGCCTGGATCGCCCGGGCGGGGGACGCCGCATGACCGCGACGATCGGCGACCTGCCCTGGGCGGACGTGCTGGCCCAGGCCCGTTTCCTGGACGGGCGCGGCGGCTTGCCGGTGCCGCCGGGCGCGGCCGCCCTGTCCGACCTGGCGGTGAGCGGCCCGGCCGAGATCGTGGCGGTCACCCGGGAGTTGGCCAGACAGACCGGCAGCGCGCTGATGTCCAGCGGCGGCACCACCGGCAAGCCGAAGCTCACCTACGTGCCATATCACCAGGCGGTGGAGCGGGTGCTGCGGGAGTGGCGGCCGCTGCGGCCCGACAACGTGCTGCTCAACCTCTTCAACCCCGGGCGGCTGTGGGCGTCGCACTACTACATCCACGCCCTCGCCGAGCGGTCGCGCTGCACGGTGCTGCCGTCCGGCGCGTACCCGCCGGAGGACGTGGGCAACTGGGTCCCGATGTTCCGCGAGATCGGCCTCGACGCGCTCACCGGCACCCCGAGCGCCCTGGCCGACTTCGCCGAGGGCCTGATCGCGGCGAACGAGACGCTGCCGATCCGCACCGTCATCTGGCTGGCGGAGCCGTGGACCGACGCCAAGCACCGGATCGTGCAGAAGGCGTTCCCGGAGGCGGAGTACTGGGCCAACTACGGCTCGGTGGAGACGTACATCATCGCCACCAACACCCCGGCCTGCGACCTGCAGACCCTGCACCTGATGCCCGACCAGACGCTCGAACTGGAGGAGGCGGGCGCGCTGCTGAGCCGGCGTGGCACGGGCTGGACGATGCCGGCGGTGCGTTACCGTCTCGGGGACCGGCTGGCCTCCGCCGAGTGCCGTTGCGGCCGTCCCGACGGGCTGCGGGTCCTGGGGCGGGCGGACGACGCGGTGAGCCTGCGCAGCGCCCTGTTCAGCGTCGGTGAGGTGGTGTCGTTCGCGCGCACCCTGCCCGGCGTGGAGGAGGCTCAGCTCGTCCTGACCCGCGACACCGAGTCGCCGAGGGCGGCCACCGCGCTGACGCTGGAGTATTCCGGTGACGCCGCCGCCGAGGACGTGCGCGCCCACCTGACCGCGCAGTTCTACCACCTGGCGGCGGTGCACCGGCAGGTTCCGGGCGCGATCACCGCCCGCCGGGTCGACAAGGTGAGTCGCGTCGAACGCACCAACAAGGTGCCACCCGCCATCTGGAGGCAGTGAGTGACGTCGGAAGCCCTGCAGCAGGAGACCGCCGCCCGCCGGGGATGGCGGGAGAATCCTTGGGTCAGCCTCGTGGTGCTGGCCCTCGGGTTCTTCCTGACGATGCTCGACGTGTCGATCGTCAACATCGCCATCCCCGACATCCGCGCGGACTTCGGCGCGTCCCTGCCGACGGTGTTGTGGGCGGTCAACGCGTACGTGCTGGTGGTGGCCGTGCTGCTGATCACCGCCGGTCGCCTCGGCGACCTCTTCGGTCCGCGCCGGCTGTTCGTCGTGGGCATCGCCGTCTTCACGGTGTTCAGCCTGCTCTGCGGGCTGGCCCGGGATCCGGGCCAGCTGATCGCCGCCCGGGCCGTGCAGGGGCTGGGCGCCGCGCTGCTGCTGCCCCAGACGATGGCCATGATCGTGAGCCTGTTCCCGCCCGCGCGGCGGGGCCTGGCGATGGGCGTCTGGGGCGCGGTGGGCGGGGTGGCGGCCGTCGCGGGCCCGTCCGTCGGCGGCCTGCTGGTGACCACGCTGGACTGGCGATGGATCTTCCTGGTCAACGTGCCGATCGGCGTCGCGGCGGTGGTCCTGGCCCTCGTCGCCGTACCCGACCTGCGCTTCGACCGCCGGCACCGGCTCGACGTGGGCGGCATCGTGCTGGCCTCCGCGGCCCTGTTCTGCCTGGCCTTCCCGCTGATGGAGGGCGAGCGGTTCGACTGGGCGCCGTGGACGCTGCTCATGCTCGCGGCGGCGGTCGTGCTGGCGGTGGCGTTCGTCTGGCACGAGCGCGGCCGGCAGGACCGGGAGCCCCTGGTGCCGTTCGTGCTCCTGGGCATCCGCTCGTACTCCGCGATGGTGGTCGTGGCCGCGGCGGTCTCCTTCGGGATTATTGGCTTCATGCTGCTGATGACCCTGTTCTTCCAGTCGGTGCTGGGCTTCTCCGCCCTGGCCGCGGGCCTGGCGCTGGCGCCCCCGGCGCTGATCTCGACCGTGCTCGCGCCGTTCGCCGGGAAGATCACCGATCGGCTCGACGGCCGGGTGGTCCTGCTCGGCGGGTTGCTGCTCACCGTCGCCGGGATGGGCTGGGCGGCGGCGGTGATGCGGCTCGACGCCGCCTGGCTGACGTTCCTCGGCCCGATGGTGGTGATCGGGCTGGGCAACGGGCTGCTGATCGCGCCGATGGCGGCGGTGGCGATGCGCGAGGTGCAGCCGGCCCTGGCCGGCGCCGCGTCGGGCCTGCTGAACACGGTCCGCCAGCTCGGCCCGGTGCTGGCGGTCACGCTGGTCGGCCTGCTGCTCGCGCAGCGGTTGTCGGCGTGGGCGGACGGCGCCGCGCCGGTGGACCGGTACGCGGAGGCGCTGCGGCTGGGGATGGTGCTGCCGGTGGCGGCGATCCTGGTCGGCGTCGTGGCCTGCCTGCCCGGCGCCCTGCGCACCCTCCGGAGCCGAGGAGGAGCGGCGTGAGGGTGGGCTTCTGGTTCGACCCGCTCTGCCCCTGGGCGTGGATCTCCTCGCAATGGCTGGTGCAGGTGCAGCAGGTCCGCGGGATCGAGCCGTGCTGGGACCTGATGAGCCAGGCGATCCTCTACGAGAACCAGGACCTGACGCCGGAGCAGCGGGACACCGTACGCGAGATGATCAAGCCGCTCCGCGTGCTGGCCGCCGCCGAGCAGCGGTACGACGGCGACGCGCTGCCGCTGCTGTACGCCGCGCTGGGCGTCCGCTTCCACGACCGGGGGCTGCGCCACCGCCTGGACGTCCTGCCGGAGACGGTCGGCGACGCGCTGCGGGCGGCCGGGCTCGACCCCGGCCTGGCGGCGGCGATGGAGAGCACCGAGTTCGACGGGCGGATCCGCCGCTCCCACGACGAGGCGGTGAGCCGGGTCGGCCCCGACGCGGGCACCCCGGTGATCGAGGTGGACGGGCCGGCCGGGCGGGTCGCGTTCTTCGGCCCCGTGGTGTCGCCCGCCCCGCGCGGCGAGGCCGCCGGCCGCCTCTGGGACGGGCTGCTCCTCCTCGCCGGCACACCCGGCTTCTCCGAGCTGAAGCGCTCGCGGACCCAGGGGCCGGTGTTCGACTGAACGTTCGCTGACCCGACGACATCCTGCTGTTGAGACGGGGGAGTTCCATGGCAAAGGCGACTTTTCCGGTCGGAGAGGTGCGACAGCGCCCGAGCCGGCTGCCGTACGGGCGGTACGCCCCCGCGGCCGAGGTGGACCTGACCGACCGGTCGTGGCCCGGGCGGCGGATCACGAGGGCGCCGCGCTGGCTCTCGACGGACCTGCGGGACGGCAACCAGGCGCTGCCGCACCCGATGGACGTCGAGCGCAAGACCCGGCTGTTCCGGCTCCTCGTCGCCCTCGGCTACAAGGAGATCGAGGTCGGCTTCCCGGCGGCCAGCCGGACCGAGTTCGAGTTCACCCGCAGCATCATCGAGAACGGCGAGATCCCGGACGACGTGCTGATCCAGGCGATCGTGCCGGCCCGCGAGGAACTGGTCCGGCGTACGTTCGAGGCGCTCGCCGGGGCGCCGCAGGCCATCGTCCACCTCTACAACTCGACGTCGCCGACGCAGCGTCGGGTGGTCTTCCGCGCCGACCGCGACGGCGTGCTGCGTCTCGCCGTCGACCACGCCCGGCTGTGCCGGGAACTCGCCGACGCGCACCCCGGCCGGATCGGCTTCGAGTACTCGCCCGAGTCGTTCTCGCAGACGGAGCTGGACTTCGCGCTCGACGTGTGCGCGCAGGTCACGGACGTCTGGGAGCCGGGGGCCGACCGCGAGATCATCATCAACCTGCCGGCGACCGTCGAGTGCGCGGGGCCGAACGTCTTCGCCGACCAGGTGGAGTGGATGAGCCGCAACCTGCCCCGGCGGGAGCACGTCTGCCTCTCCCTGCACCCGCACAACGACCGCGGCACCGGGGTCGCCGCGGCCGAGCTGGGCCTGCTGGCCGGCGGCCAGCGGATCGAGGGCTGCCTGTTCGGCAACGGCGAACGGACCGGCAACGTCTGCCTGGTCGTCCTGGGCCTCAACCTGATGAGCCAGGGCGTCGACCCGCAGATCGACCTGTCCGACATCGACGCCGTCCGGCACGAGGTGGAGCAGTGCACCGGGATGCGGGTGCCGGAGCGTTACCCGTACGCCGGGGACCTCGTGCACACCTCGTTCTCGGGGTCGCACCAGGACGCCATCAGCAAGGGGCTGCGGGCGTTGGCCGAGGACGCGGCGGCGCGGGGCGCGGCGGTGGCGCGGCACCCGTGGGACGTGCCGTACCTGCCGATCGACCCCGGGGACATCGGGCGCTCGTACGAGGCGATCATCAGGGTGAACAGTCAGTCCGGCAAGGGCGGCGTGGAATACCTGCTGCGCTCCCGCCACGGGCTGACCCTGCCGCGCGGGGTACAGATCGAGATGTCCCGGCTGGCGCAGGCCGTCTCCGACGAGGAGGGCCGGGAGGTGACCGCCGACGAGCTGTGGACGGCCTTCCACGCCGAGTTCCTGCCGGCCGCCCCCGACGTGCAGCTGGTCTCCTACGAGGCGTCGGCGGGCGTCGACGGTCCCGGCACGGTCAAGGTGGAGCTGGCCGTGTGCGGCGAGCCGATCGTCGTCGGCGGCGACGGCGGGCACGGGCTGCTGCCGAGCGTCGCGCGGGCGCTCGGGCAGAGCGGCGTCGCGCCGGTCGTCCTCGACCACGTCCAGCAGGCGTTCACCCTCGACGAGGAGCCCGGCACGCTGACGTACGTGCGGTGCCGGATCGACGGCCGGGCCGTCTGGGGGTGCGGCTTCGACCCGGATCCCGTGGCCGCCGCGCTGCGCGGGTTGTGTGCGGCGCTGCACCGGGCCGGTTGGCGCCCGGCCGCCGCGGACGCGACGCGCCCCGCCCGGCCGCACCGGACCTGATCCGCCCCGCGGCCCGGCCGGAGGCGGGCCCGGGACCGACGCGTCCGGCGGTGCCGGCCCGGAGCCGGCACCGTCCGGGCGTTCGCGTTCCTCGGCGGCCGCGCCGGTGTGCGGCGGCGGCCCGGTCGGCGGCCAGCCGGAAGTTCCAGCCGACGTGGGCCGGTAGGTGTCGTTTCCGACAGATCCGGCCGGTTGTTGTGGCTCGCCATAGCGTCACGACGGGCCCGACCATTAGGCTCATTTGCTGAGTGGGGGCCGCCAGACATCGTCTCTACTCGATTCCGGGTTACGAGTATTGGCTGGTTGTGGCACCGAAGGGCAGGATGGAGTGACCCGAGAAGGCGAGCCAGGGGCCGACTTCGCCACACGCGAGGACAGCAGACGCGTGGCGTACGAGGTGACCGGCGCGCCCGACGGGTTCCCCGTCTTCCTGCTCCACGGCACACCCGGCAGCCGCCGTGGCCCGAAGCCCCGCAGCATCGTGCTCTACCGGATGGGCGTCCGCCTGATCGCCTACGACCGCCCCGGCTACGGCGACTCCGACCGGCGCGAGGACCGGGACGTGGCCGACGCCGCCCGCGACGTGGAGGCGATCGCCGACCAGCTGGGCGTGGAACGGTTCGCCGTCGTCGGCCGCTCCGGGGGCGGCCCGCACGCCCTCGCCTGCGCGGCCGACGCCAGGCTGCGCGGCCGGGTGAGCAGGGTGGCGGTCCTGGTGAGCCTCGCGCCGTGGAACGCGATCGAGCTGGACTGGGTCGGCGGCATGAACACCGGCAACGTCCGCGGGTTCGGCGTGGGCGCCCCCGACACCGCCGCCGTGGTGGAGGAGATCCGGCAGCGCGCCGAGCGGGCCGCCGCGGATCCCCGGCTCCTCCTGGCCGACCTGCGGACGGAGATGAGCGCGGCGGACCGCCGGGCGGTCAACGACCCGGCGCTGCGCCGCCTGATCACCGACACCTACGCCGAGGCCCTCCGCTCGGGCCCGTACGGGTGGATCGACGACGTGCTGGCGTTCCGCCGAAACTGGGCGTTCGATCTCAAGGCGATCGACACCACGGTGACGCCGGTCCGGCTGTGGCACGGCGCCGACGACAACTTCGCCCCGGTCAGCCACGGCCGGTGGCTCGCCGCGCAGATCCCCGGCGCCGAGATGGAGATCCGGCCCGGCGCGGCGCACTTCGACGCGGTCGAGGAACTGCCGCGCATCCTGCGCTGGCTCACCGACCCCGCCTGCGCGCTGACCGGCGACCTGCTGATCGGGGCGCGGCCCGGTCAGTAGGGGTGCGGGTCGAGGACGCGGCGCACGTACCGCCCGTCGCGTAGCAGCACCACGCTGGGGTGGTGCTGCCCGATCCGGTTGGCGAGCCGGTCGGCGATCCGCATCCGGCCGATGCTCACCCGCCCGCCGGAGGCCGCCTGGTTGGCGGTCTCCAGGTTGCCCCGGCTGCGCAGCGTGTCCGGGTGCTCGGGCCCGAGCACCTCGGTCAGCCGCTCCACCACGGCCCGCAGCCGCTCGCGTCCCACCTCCGGGTCGCCGGCGAGCATGGTGAAGACGGCCACGTTGTTGGCCGCGCCCATGGAGAACGGGTGCCGGTCGCCGAGCGTGGCGAGCAGCGCCTCCGCCGTGGCGTCGGTGAGGGACCGGCTGGCGTCCGTGTCGCCGGCGTCCCACAGGGCCACGCCCAGGTTGATCCGGCAGACCAGGGAGTAGGGGTGCTCGGCGCCGAACACGCGGACGAACACCTGCTCCACCTCGCCCAGTTCCGCCAGCGCCCGGGTGCCCTGGCCCTGGAGCATCAGGTTCGCCGTGTGGCTGAGCCAGCTGAACAGGGTGTCCGGGCTGGTCGGCCCGAGGGTGGCGAGCAGCCGCTGGTAGGTCTCGTCGAGCAGGTGGGCCGCCTCGTCGATCTCCCCGGTGCTGCGCAGCGACACGGCCAGGTTGGACTGGGCGGTGAGCACGTCCCGGGAGTGGTCGCCGAAGAGGTTGCGGTAGCCGGCCACCACGTCCCGCAGCAGCGCCACCGAGCCCTCGTAGTCGCCGGTCTCCCGCAGGTCGCGGGCGAGGTTGTTGGCCGACGCGAGGGTGTTGGGGTGCTCCGGGCCGAGGACCACCCGCAGCCGGCGGTGGGTGGCCGCGTCGCCGTCGAGGGCCTTGTCGAACATCCCCATCAGCCGGTAGGAGGCGGCCAGGTTGTTCGCCGCCGTCAGCGTCCGGCGGTGGTCCTCGCCGAAGACCTCGACCGACGCGGCGTACGTGCGCAGGTCGCGCTCCAGGGCCTCCCGGTAGCGGCCGAGCGTGCGCAGGTCGGCCCCGTAGCCGCCGGCGGTCATCAGCGTGTACGGGTGGCTGTCGCCGATCAGCTCCTCCTGCTGGCGCAGCGTGTCCTCGTCGAGCCGGTGGGCCTCGTCGAACCGCCCGAGCCGGCGCAGCAGGTTGGCCAGGTTGAACCGCAGGTGCAGCAGTTGGACGCGCAGCTTGCGGTGCTCCGGCCCGTCCGGTGGCAGCGTCCCCAGCAGCTCCGACCAGACGGCGTCGGTCTCCCGGGCGTACCGCTCGCCCTGCTCGTAGCCGCCGTTGACGTAGATGTAGCGGACCCGGTCGATGACCAGCTGCCGGACGTCGTCGTCCTGGCAGGAGATGGCGTCGGAGCCGTCGAGGTGCGGCCAGAGGATGCGGAACCGCAGCTGGTTCGCCGGGTCCTCCACCTCACCCGGCGGCCGGGAGCCGGCGAGGATCTGGTGCACCTCGTGCTTGGCCGCCGACAGCTCGTCGTCGGACATCCGGGCGCGCAGCGCGGCCTGCAACAGCCGGTGCACCTGCACCCGGTGCGCGTGCGGGTCGAGCTTGATCAGCGCCAGCTTGTTCATCCGCTGCACCAGCGCCGCCGCGATGTCGCGTTCGGAGACGCGGTCCGCGACGCGGGCGGCGACCACCGGGTCGTGCGGGGCGATGACCCGGGCGACCTGGTCGCCGTAGAGCAGGTCGAGGGAGATCTCGGGGGCGAGCACCGACGCGAGCTGCAGGAGACGGTACGCCCCCGGCGAGCCCTCCCTGAGCCGTCGCAGCGGCAGGTCCCAGACCTCGGTCTCCAGGCCGGTGCGGCGGAGCCCGGCCAGGTATTCGTCGACCGGCGTCCGGGTGTCGGCGAGCCACGCCCCGACGGTGGCGACGAAGATCGGGACGTTCTCCACGGCGTCGGCGACCTGCTCGGCCTCGGCGACGCTCAACAGGTGCTCGCCGAGGCGGGCGCGCAGGTGCGCCACGCTCTCCGCCCGCTCGAACGCGTCCACGTCGACCGCCCGCGCCAGGTCGCCCCAGTCCGGGTTGCGGGTGGTGACCAGCACGTGGCCGTTGCCCTGCGGCAGGTACGGCCGGACGTGCTCGTACTGGTCGGCGTTGTCGAAGATGAGCAGCCAGTGCGGCGGCGGGGTGCCGTCGGCGCGGCGCTCGGTCTGGCTCAGCCGCTGCCGCAGGGCGCGGTTGGTCTCCGGCATGGTCGTCTGCGTCGGCAGGCCCAGCTCCTCGCTCAGCTCCACCATGCGCACGTCGACGAACTGCGGCGGGTCGGCCGCGACCCACCAGATGATGTCGTACGCGCCCCGGAACCGGTGGGCGTACTCGATCGCGAGCTGCGTCTTGCCGAGGCCGGGGCCGCCCCGCAACGCGACCGGCGTACCGCCGCCGCCGGACGCCTTCAGCTCCTCCCGGAGCCGGCGCAGCAGCTCCTCCCGCCCGGTGAAGCGGGCGTTGCGGGCCGGCGCGTTGAACACCGCGGCGCGCACCCCGGGGAAGCGGACGGGGCGCAGCCCGGCCGTGCCCGCCGTGCGCCCGACCAGCTTCAGCAGGTGCGCGGCGGCGTCCTCGGCGGTGAGGTCGTGCACGGCGGCCCAGCTGCCGACCGGGACGTCCGGCACGGGCGGGGTGTCGTCGACGTGCAGGGCCAGCCACGCCGACGCGCCACGGTCGCCGTCCGGTTCGCCGAGGGCGCGGCGGGCCGACTGGTAGGCCCGGGAGACCAGCCGCACCTCGCGGAAGGCCGTGCCGGGCGGCACCGGCGCCGCGCCGTCGAGCGTGGTGCCCACCACCCGCAGGTCGGCGGAGTGCAGGACCGACTGCGCCCACTCCGCCCAGACCTGGTCCTCCGGCACGTGCCGCAGCACGATGAGCTCGTCGACCACGGCCGGCTTGCGCTCGAAGCGTTGCACCGTACGGCGGCGTAGCTGGTCGTCCATCCGGGGCAGCCCGGTGATCCTGCCGTTGGTGACGTGGCTGGTCAGCGTCTCGTACGCGGACAGCAGGGTGGTCCGCCCGCCCGGCTCGTCGCCGAAGGTCGCCAGGGTCTCCTCGTACGCGTAGTACGCGCGGTAGGGCACCTCGACGGTGAGCCAGTAGTGCTGCCGCTCGGTCTCCGTCATGCCGCCGGGCAGGCCGGCGAAGCGCTGCATGGCCAGCGCCCGGCCGGCGTCCCGCTTGCCCTTCTCCCCGTCGTCGACCCGCATCGGCACCGGCAGCACCCGCCGGGCCCGGCGCCCCTCGTAGTCGCGGACCCGGGCGGCCACGGCGGCGGCGCCGTCGATGCCCTGGTCGCTGAGGGTGAAGCAGTCCACGAGGATGTCCGGCAGGTGGATCGTGCAGATCTCGGCGACGTCGCTGATGCCGGTGCGGCTGTCGATCAGGGCGTAGTCGTAGTGCCGCTTCATGTCGTCGCGCAGCGCGTCGAAGAACTGCGCCCCGCCGAGCCGGTTGTAGAAGTTGTCCCAGTTCAGGCCGGTCACGCTGGTGGCGTAGTCGGGGTTGTGCCGGCCGGCCAGGAGCAGGTCGAGGCTGCCGCCGCCGGGGAACTCCCAACCCACCGAGAAGGCGTACCGGTGGACGCGCGCGTACTCGCGGTGCCAGTCCCCGGGGCGGGTGGTGTCGGCCCCGTCCTCCTTGCGCCGCCGGGCGTTCTCCCACTCGTAGTCGAGGATCAGGTCCATCACGCCGCCGGTGGTGGCCACCTGCTCCGGGTCGAGGAACGGGGCGTAGAAGCGGTGCAGGCCGGGGGACTCCAGGTCCCAGTCGGCGACGAGCACCCGCTGGCCGTTCGCGGCGAGGATCCAGGCGGTGTTGGCCAGCGCCATGGTGCGGCCCGTGCCGCCCTTGTAGGAGTAGAAGGTGACGACCTGGCCGTCGCGTGATGGCGTCATCGCTCGTCCTTCCCTCGCGTTACGTCGAAAGGCCCCGCCGGCCGTTCGGCCGGGGCGGATCCGGGCGGCAGCTGGGCCGGCCACACCGGACGCAGGCTCGGCTTCGGGGGGTGCGGGCCGTCCGGCGGATCGACCGGGCCGTGCCGCAGGAACTGCTTGCGTGCCTCGGTCACCAGCAGCGGCGCGCAACGCTCGAACTCCTCGATCGCGCGCGCCGGCAGCACCCGGGGGAAACCGGCGCCCTGCAACGTACCGGCGATCGACTCCGGCGTCTGCTCGCCACGCTCGTGGTCGGCGGCGATCACCAGCGGGACGACCCAGCGGGGCAGCCCGGCCAGCGCGGACCGGGCGGCGTCGGCGCCGGTGGCGGCGTCCACCAGCACGACCGTGGGGCTCTCCGGCGCCAGGGCCCGGGCCCGGGCCAGGTCGACGACCCGGGTGGGCAGGCCGAGCCGTTCGGCCGTCGCGGCGACGTAGTCGGCCACCGCCAACTCGTGCTGACCCGCGTAGGGCCGCCAGCGGGCGTGGTCGGTGACGGTGGTGACCACCAGCGCCGGGCCGCCGCCGTCGGTGACGGGATGGCTGGCCAGCGTCGCCGCCCGGGAGCGTGGCAGCGGCTGGGTCTCGGTCACCGTGACGATCCGCTCCGCCAGCGCCGCGAGGACGCTCTCGTACTGCCGCCGGTAGGCGCTGAGCTTGCAGAGCGCGCGCAGGCCGTTCTCGGCGTAGTCGGCGCGGTCGTCGGCGTCGGGAACCAGGTCGAGGGCCCGGGTCGTCTCCGGGCGGTCGCCCCAGGACGGCAGCGGCAGCCACAGCACCGGCAGGAGGTGCCGGTCGGCGCGCGCCGGGCTCAGCCGGGCGAGGCGGCTGCGGAACGACTCGCGCTCGCCGAGGGCCCAGGCGTTGCGGAAGTAGTTGGGCGAGTGCAGCGCCACGAAGACGTGCGCCAGGCTCAACGCCTCGGTCAGCGTCTGCCGGAGGTCCGCCCCCGGGTTGACCAGGCCGTCGAAGAAGCCGGCGTCGAGGTCCCCCGTCCGCGTGGCGCCGCGCCGGACGGCGCCCGCCAGGTCCTGGAAGAACCGGGTGACCCAGTAGTCGGTGTCCGGCCGGGACGCGGCCGACAGCGGCACGGAGTGGGCGTAGCTGAGGAAGAAGTAGCTCTCCCGGCGGGGGACGGCGCGTGCCGAGGAAGGGTCAGACCACGTCACGGCCGACCTCCTCGAACGTGGCGCGCAACTGTCGCACGTCGGTCGGGACCTGCGCCCGCACCCAGTGCGTCTGGTAGGCCCGCGCGACCCGTTGCGCCAGCCGCCAGACCACCGCGTCGTAGGCGTCCTTGCCGTTCTTGCCGAGGCTCAGCAGGCCGTAGATTCCCTCGTCGTGGTATTGCGGGGCGATGTCCGAGGGTAACCGGGTGGGGGTGAACATCTGCCGCCGCGACACGACCTCCGGCAGGCGCCGCCGGTCCACCACCGACCAGTTGACCGGGATCACCGGCGTCTCCCCGACGGTCGGCTCGGCGCCCGGGCGGGTCAGCACCGGCCGCCGGGTGAACGCGTCCCACTCCCGGGCGCACCAGGCGCTGTTGAGGTACTGCGGGGAGATCAGCGGGATGAAGACCTGGCAGTGGCCGGCGGCGAAGGCCAGATCCTCCGTCCACACCTGCCCGCCGTCGAGCATCCGGTCCATGAAGCCGGCCGTGCGGCCGGCGCCGAGGCCGAGCAGCTCCACGACGTGGTCGGAGAGGTCGACGAAGAGCTGGAAGACCTTCTGGTTGGTGTCCCGGGGCGGCGCCGCCACCCGGTTCTTGGTGCGGGCATAGCTGAGGAAGAACACGGGGGCGCTCTCGGCCTCCCAGTACTGTTCCTCTGTCACCTACCGCTCCCGACCGGCGCAGCGAGTCCCGGCTGACCACAGTATCGACAGCCGCCAACCTGCGACCGCCCCGCCCGTCACCGTCGGTGCTCATCCATCCACCCTCGGGCGAAGTCGACCGCCACCCGCAGGCCCACCAGGCGGCACCGTGCGGCGCCGACCCGACCGGTCCGCACCCCGCCGGCGGCTGTCAGCGCCCGGCCGATCAGCGGAAAGTCGCCGTCGTCGAGGTCCGGGGCGCGGAAGTCCCGCCGCAGCCGCCGCCCGTGCCGATCGCGCACATAGCACCGGTACGCGCGCTCCGCGGGCGGCCGGCACTGTCGGTATTCCGCCAGATGGAACGCGGTGCAGGCGGACCAGTCGACGCCGAGCAGCAGCACCACGGCGTCGGCGGCGTAGAGAGCGCCGAGGGGCGAGCGCTCGCCGAGGTGGCAGGCGAGGTCGTGGACGGCGGTCAGCCGGGCCGCCCCGGGGCCGAGGGCGGCGAAGGAGGTCTGCGGGTGCCGGCTGCGCGACGCGCCCGGCTGCCGGCGTACGTGCTCGGCGAAGATCCCCATGCCCTCGGACGGGCTGCGGTCGGGGTCGAACGGCGGGATCGCCGCCTCGGCCGCCGCGACCTCGGCTTCGGTCAGCCCGGCCGTCGCCGCCCTGAACACCCGCGACGTGACGGAGTTGCCGGCCGTCTGGGCCGGTACGACCACAGTGCCCCGGTCGCCCAGCACGTCCCGCAGGGCTGCCAGCAGCGTCGCCGGGCCGCCGGCGACCCGCCCGACCCGGGACAGGGCGCAGTGCACCAGCACGGTGGCCCCCGGCGCGAGCCCCAGCGCGCGTAGGTCGGCGACCAGCGCCGCGCGCCCGAGCCCGGGGCGGCCCGGCGCCGGGCGTGGGCCGGCCCGTCGCGCGGACCTGCCGGTCACGACCACCCGTCCACCGTCGCGCGCATCCGCCGGACGAACCGGTCGCCGGAGGTCGTGAGCACGCCGAGGTCCAGCAGGGCGTCGATCGCCCCGTCGGTCCAGGCGCGGTAGCGGCGGAAGTGGCCCTCGGCATCCGGGCCGGGCCGCCGCCGCCACACGTCGGCGACCGCCAGGTGGGCGTAGACGCCGTGCAGCGCGCCCTCGACCGGGCGGGGGTCGTCCCGCCAGGGCACGGTCAGCGTCCGGGTGTCGTCGCGGTCGAACAGGTCGCAGACGTCCAGCGCCGCGCTGAGCTTGAGGTGCTGCACCTCGTGCACCAGCAGCACGGCGAGGGTGGCGTCGTCGGGCACGGCGGTCACGGCCACCGCGCCGAAGGCCGCGCCGGCGGCGGCGCTGCGGAACCGGCCGGCGGCGTCCGGGCGCAGCGGCACGACGGCCCGCAGCAGGGCCCGGACGCCGGCCGCGTAGTCGGGCGTCTCCGCGCCGACCCGTCGCACCGCCCGCTCCAGCCGCCGTACCCACGCCGTCGCGGCGGCGCCGGTCAGCCGGGGCTCGACCGGTACGTCGTAGCAGTCCCGGTGCGGGTCGGTGTCCTCGAGCAGCAGCCGGTGCCCGTCGACGTGGACCGTACGCACCGGCAGCCAGCCGTCCGGGTCGTCCTCCCGCGCCGGGTCGCCGGGCCGGCCGGCGTCGGGGTCGAACCGCCGGCCGCCGACCCGGACGTCGCCGTCGTCGGTGGCCAGCCGGACGACGCCCCGCTCGGCGTGCCCGGCGATCGCCCCGAGCGTCGGCAGGCTGACCCGCCCGTCGCGTACCGGCACGGGCAGGTCGGCCCGGATCCCGGCGTGCACCGCGGCGGCGGCCGCGACGCAGGCCAGGTACGACAGATCGGCCGTCCCGTCCCGGCACCGCCGCGCCCAGCGCCGCACGAACGGGTGGGCCAGCACGGTGCGGACGGCCTCCGGATGCGCGTCGTCCAGGTCGACGAGCAGCTCCCAGCCGGCGGCGGCGACCGGGTCGGCGCCGGCCCGGTCGCTGAGGGCGACCAGCAGGGCGCGCACCAGCGCCAGGTGGATCGCGGCGAGCTGCTCCGCCGAGCCCGCCGTGCCCGGCCCCGCGGCGAGGTCGTCGAGCACGCGCGGATCGAGCGAGTCGGCCGGGCGGGCCGGCGCGTCGACGGCCGGGGTGGCCGTCACCACCCGGACGAGCTTCAGCAGGTCCGGGCAGTAGACCGACGGGTTGTCGAAGCCGTTGTCCGCGCGGTAGCGGTGGGCGTAGAGCCCGCCGCCGCAGTGCCGGACCACCGGGCACGCGCGGCAGGTCGGGCAGAGCCCGGCCAGGCCCGTCTGCCGGACGGCGATGCCGGGGTGGGCGGCGGCGTCGTCCACCCGGTGCCGGAACACGTCCAGGCCGGTGGCCGCCGCGCCGTCGAAGGCCGACTTGAGCGAGTCGACCTGTTCGAAGCTGCCGTCGGTCTCGACGACCACCAGGTCGGCCGGGCCGAGCCCGACCGCCTCGCTGTGGCTGCCGTGCCCGGAGGCCGTGGAGAGCAGGGATTCCAGCAGGCGGATCGGCACCGGACGCCCGTCGGCCAGCCAGCGCCGGTGGACGGCCAGCAGCCAGTCCGCGTACTGCGTCGCGCGCCCGTCGGGCCGGACGGGCGGGCTGTCCCAGTTGGCGTGCGGCAGCAGGAAGTCGACGTGCGGCGGCTCCTCGGCCAGCAGCGCCTCGTAGACCCGGATCGGGTCGTTGGCGACGTCGACGGTGCAGAGGATGCCCGCGTAGACGGCGCGGTAGGCGGGGCTGCGCAGCAGCGACAGGGCCCGCAGCACCTGACGGTGGCTGCTCGCCCCGTTGGCGTGGCGGCGGTGCCGGTCGTTGGCGGCCCGGTCCCCGTCCAGCGAGATCCCGACCTTCACGTCGTGGGCGAGCAGTACGTCGCAGATCTCCGGGGTGAGCAGCACCCCGTTGGACTGCATCCGCAGGTCGAGGCGGGCCACCGGACCGATCGCACGCCGCAGGGCGGCGGCGGTGGCGTCGAGCCGGGCGGCGCCGGCGAGCAGCGGTTCGCCGCCGTGCAGGACCACCCGGACCGCGTCGAGCCGGTGCGTCGCGGCGTGCTCCGCGATCCGCCCCGCGACGGCCGCCACCGTCGCGGGCGCCATCATCCGGGGCTGGCGTCGCCAGGACTGGTCGGGGTGTTCGTAGACGTAGCAGTGGTCGCAGGCGAGGTCGCAGCGACTGACCAGCTTGAGCACGTACTGCGTCAGCGGGGCGACGCGCCCGGCCGCCCCGGCCGGATCAGATCGCAGAGATGAAGGCCGCGACGTCGACACGGGCCGGACGGTCCTCCCTCCGGGTGGTCGCGCCGGCGACGGACCGGGCCCGGTCGAGGGAGATCCGGCCGAGCGGGGTGCGCCGGAGGTCGTCCAGTGGCGGCGGGGTCGGATCGGGCTGGCGTACGGTGCGATCCACGTCGGTTCCCCCATTTGAGTCGGGAGTGGACGGACGGCCGTCCACGGCGACGGTCAACGACGACTATCGACGATGCTATATGGCACAGCGGGTGATGTCACTGCTGCGCTGCGCCATCCTGCTCGATCACCTTCGCCATCCACCCCTCGTTGGAGAGCGAGATGATCCGCTCCGCCTCGGCGACGAACGCGTCGTCGTCGGTCCAGCCCCGTCCGGCCTCGCGGGCGATCCGCAGCCGGACGAGCTGGTCGGCGGTCCGCGCGTACTCGATCTGGTGGTGTTCGTGCTGCTGGGCGGACCCGTAGCCGACGAGCGCCGTGGTGACGGCCGCCGCGACGCCGATCCAGGCGGTGAGCCCGAGGTTGTCGCCGAGCACCCCGACCGTCGCGGAGACCGCGGCCGCGGCGACCGTGAGCGCCGTGCTGGCGTACCGGATCCGCCGCGCGGCGCGACCCATCCGGCGGGCCTGCGGCAGGTAGTAGCCGTCCACCTGTCGCTGCAACCGCTCCGTCAGGTATGTCGCCACGTCGGAGACGGCCGGCAGGGGCCGGGTGGCCGGCGCCGCGTCCACGGTGCGGCCGACCAGGTCGCCGGCGTCGTCCATGAGGGCGTCGAGCCGCCCGAGCAGGACGGCGTCCCGGTCGGCGCCGACGAACGGGACGACCCCGGCGAGGTAGCGGTAGGTGTCGGCCTTCAGGGCCTCGGAGACCGACCGGAGCCGGGTCCACGCGTGCACGGCGTCGCGGGAGGCCCACCGGCCCGCGACCGGCACCAGGAGCAGCGCCGCCGCCGCGACGATCGCGAGCGCCCGACCGGCGGCGTGCTGGGTCTGCCCGAGCTGGTTGGCCAGGGTGCCGCACACGGCGGCGCCCACGGTGAGCGCGGCGACGGCCAGCCGCGCCCGGGTGATGGCGCGCTTCGCCGCGCCGGCCGCCCGTGACCAGGCGGCCTGCCGCTGCCAGACCGTCTCGACCGCCACCGAGGTATCGAAGCCCGCCATCCTCCGGATGGTAGGACGGCGACGCCCGTGCCCGGGGCGGCCCGGCCCGTGTCGGGCTCAACGGGGCAGGAAGCTGTCGTACTCCTCCTCGTACCAGTCGGCCTCGTTGTGCCGGCGGACCGTGCCCGCGACGCGGGTCAGCATCAGCCAGTCGTCGTTGAAGAGCAGCGCCGCGTCCTCGGTGCGGTCGGCCAGGATCCGGCCCACCGTACGCATCATGTGGGGCCGGCCCTTCTCGGCCAGCACGTCCTTGCGCATGTGGAAGTCGACGTCCACGTAGGCCTCCGGCTCCCACACCCACCGGGCACCGTCGTCCTCGGCCTCGTAGTAGCCGTGGCGACCGGCGACGATGCCGACCACGTAACCGCACTCGTCGGTCAGGTCGGCGCTCAGCAGGCGATTGCCCGCAGGCGTCGGGGTCTCGCTCGCACTCGGAGCGGCCAACTGTGCCAACTGCTCCAACGGGATCTTGCCGGCGAGCGTGAGACGGTAGGTGATCGACATGTGCTCGGCCTTCCTCAGGTGCGCCTCAGGAACTGGACGATAGTGCCGTTCCGGGTCACTGCCGCCAGTTCCTCCAGCCCTGCTACCGGCCAGTCGTCGAACTGCTTCCGGGTCAGTTTCCCGACGAACCGAGCTGCCGCGCCGCGGCCACCGCCGTGTCGACGGCCTGCCTGGCGGGGCCGGTGCGCTGGATCATCAGTACGAGCACCTGCTTGACGTTCTCCAGACCCTGCACCAACGGTCCCGGCTGGCCGCCCTGGAGGACGCCGGTGACGAGCCGCTTGGCCTCGTCGAGCTGGGCGATGGTGGCGCTCGTCGCGTCGCGCATGCCGTCGATCGCGCTCGCGACGGGAGTCAGCCCGGCGATCGTCTCGTCCGGGGTGGCCTCCTGCGGCACGGCCGCGGTCGCCCGGGTGGCCTCGCCGATCGTGGTGGCGACGCCGCCCAGGCCGCCCCGGATTCCGGCGATGGCGTCCCGTACCCGCGCCATGCCGACCGCGACGGCGGCGAAACCGGCGCCGGCGGCCCGCAGCGCCACCTCCTGTGCCTGGTTGTCGGCGGCGGCCGCCAGCCCCTGGGCCCTGTCGACGCCCGCCGTCAGCGCGCGGAGTTCCCCGGTGATCTTCTCGATGTGCGACACGCCGCCGAATCCCCGATCGAAGACAGTAAGGAAACCCGAAGCTGCAACCTAGCCGCAACCGTCCGTGGCCACCAGGCCGGCCGACCGGTCCGGAGCCGCGCCACGACAGGCGGTCGCCGCCCACGTCGGGATCCGGAGGGCCGACCGGGAGGTCCGGGACGGGGACCGCCCCCGGTCGCCGTGGGCGGCCGGGGGCGGTCGGGTGCCGGTCGGTCAGATGATGATCTTGTACGTGTTCCAGCCGCTGCCCCGCTGCACGCGCGGTGCGAAGGACCCGTTGCCGAGCCCCGCGTAGTACCAGAGCAGGCCGTCCGCGTCGCGGGCGACGAGGTCGTTGCGGCCGTCCTGGTTGAGATCGCCGATCGGGACCACGGAGTTGTAGATGTTCCAGCCGGCGTAGACCTTGACGCGGGCGTTCCAGCCGGTGTTGCCGTTGCTGAGGTAGTGGTACATGACGCCGGTGGAGTCGATGCCGAGCAGGTCGCCGTGGCCGTCGCCGTTGAGGTCGCCGGCGCCGGTGACGCGGGGGTAGATGTTCCAGCCGGAGCCGACCTGGACGCGGGGGTTGATGGCGCCCTTGCCGGTGGTGGTGTAGAGCCAGAGTTTGCCGTCGGTGTCGATGCCGAGGATGTCGTGGTGGCCGTCGCCGTTGACGTCGCCGGGAGCGACGATCGACCGGTACATCATCCAACCGGCACCGAGGCTGGCCGTCTTCCCCAGGCCGTAGTTCATGTAGCCGGCGCCGAGGTGCGCCTTCATGCCCCCGTTGCCGTCGCGCACGAGCAGGTCGGGATAGCCGTCGCCGTCGTAGTCGCCGAACGGCACGAGCGCGGACGTACGCTCCGCGCCGGTGCAGCTCAGGCACCAGTTGTCGGTCCACCCGTTGTTCAACAGCTCGCCGGTCGGCTCCCCGCCGTTGGTGTCGCCGTACCAGTGGCCCGCGCCCGTGGACTTCACGCCGAGCAGGGACGGGCTGCCGGTGCAGTCGACCACCCGGAACGCGAAGGAGCCGCAGGTGACCAGCAGGTTCCCGGCCCCCAGCGTCGTCTCCGAAGCGCCCTCGGTGGTGCCGTGCACCGTCCAGCGGTAGCCGCCGCTCGGGGCCGCCGCGCCCGACGGGAGCCGGCCGTCCCAGCGCACGTCGAGCCGGTCGCGCGCCGCACCGCCGGTCCGCTGCGCCACCACCTCGCCGGTCGACTTGCGGGCGACGGTCACCCGCCACGACGACAGCGGCCGGGTCGGGTGGAACGCGCCGGTCCAGTACCGGCCGTCGTCGGTGGCCGCCCGCGGGTTGCTGCCCGCGTTCGTGGCCGCCCGGCCGATCCCGGGCGCGGTGCCCGGGACGCCGGTGTCGACGACGTGCACGGCGTTGTCGCCGTCGACGTACGCGACCCCGCGCCCCTGGCGGTCCACGGCCCAGCTGTGGCCCCGGCTGTCGGTGGCCGTGCCCCGGGCCAGGCTGGCGAGCGTGACCGGGGCGTGGACGGTGCCGTCGTGGAAGGCGGTCATCCGCAGGGTGGCGGCGGCGGTGTCGTGCTGGACGAGGAAGCCGTCGCCGAGCAGGGCCGGCCCGGCGGGCACGGTCAGGTTGGCGCCGGTGTGGAGGTCGTGGACGCCGGCGGGGCCGGTGGCGCCGCAGCTCCACCACAGCCAGCGGGCGCTGGTCTGCACCTCGGTCGGTACGCAGGCCGCGCCGGTGGACACCGTCCGCTGCGCCGTCAGGCCCGGCAGGCTCAGCTGCTGGAGCTGGCCGTTCGTGCCCGTGGCGGTCCACAGCGTGTCGAACCAGAGCGCCGCCGCCCGGATCGGGCCGGTACGCAGGATCTTCGTCTCCGCCAGGTGCGCCACGTACTGCGTGGCCGGGGAGCCGCCGTCGACCACCGCGTACTCGTCCATGGCGTCGACCAGCCGCGCGCCCGTCGTCGGGACGACCATGGACAGGTCGCCGACCCGGCGCGTGCTGACCATCGTCTGGCCGTTCACCTCGCGCAGGTAGGTGGTGCCGTCCTGGGCGCCGTCGACGACCCGCACGCACCGCGCCTCGCCCGGGCAGCGGACGGAGTAGACGCTGAGGGTGCCGCCCTGCTCGGGCACGGCGCCGGCGGCGTCCGGCGCGAGGGTGTGGTTGAAGAGCGCGAAGTGTGTCTCGCCGGTGCTCGGCAGCACCTGGGTCTGCAGGTGGCGGACGACGCCGCGCCGGAACGTGAGGCCCGCGTTCTCGACCGGGTCCCGCACCGGCAGCACCGATGCCGGGCCGGGCTCCCCGGCGGCGAACCGGTGCACCGCCCAGTCGCGGGAGGTGGAGCCGCCGACCGCCAGGGCGGTCCCGTCCGGCCCCTGCACCAGCGAGTCCTTGGCCTGCGCGCGGGGCAGCACGGTCGTCCGCGCGGTGCCGTCCAGCCCCACGGTGACGACCGAACCCTCGGTCGCGCCGGACGCGGGGTCGAGGAGGACGACCACCCGGTCGCCCAGCACCGCGGCGCTCGACCAGGCGCCGGCGACGGTGGCGGTCCGGGCGGCGGTGTCCGCGCCGGAGACGAGGCCGCCGCGCGAGTGGACGCGTACGGTGCCCGAGCCGATCCACGCCACCGTGTCGCCCGAGAGCCGGAAGGCGGTTGGTGCGGCCGGGGCGGCGCCGGGGATGGGCACGACGCGCGCGGTGGCGATGTCGAGCAGGCCGTACCAGCGCTCGCCGTCGGCGCCGACGGCCGGGACGACCACGGACGTGGCGTCGCCGACCCGCGCGTCGTCGAGGTAGCTGCTGCCGGCCGGCAGGCCCGTGACCGGCCGGGTGTCGGTGACGGTGCCCTCGGGGCCGACCGTCCGGATCTCCAGCCGCATGTCCGGGTGGCGGACGAGGATCGAACGCCCGAAGACCCCGAAGAGGGTGCCCTCGGTCGGTCGGGGCCAGTAGTCCCAGGTCCGGTCGCTGAGGTCGTACACGCCGAAGCGGGTGACGTCGTCGACGGGGTGCCTGCTCCAGACGGAGACGGCGTCGCCGCCGGCCGGGCGGATGTCCCAGCTCTTGTAGCCGTTCAGCCCGCTGGCCTGGACCGTCGCGCCCGTGTCGTACCGGGTCCAGTGGTGGTTTGAGGACGAGTTGTGCTGGTGCAGGAAGCCGGACGCGCCCGCGAGCAGGATCTTCTCGACGGGCAGTACGGTCGGCTCGGATTCGGGGATGACGGCTGTCTCGCGGGGGGCGACGCCGGTGTCGGCGGCCGCCGGCGTGGCCGGCACGGTCAGCAGGGCGAGGGCGAGGGTGGTCGCCACGGCGCCTGCCGGAAGACTGCGGCCCAAAGAGATCCTCCTGATGGGGGCTGCGCACAGACGCGCTGGAGCCTACCGGTGGGGACGGACGTGAATGCGTCGCCGAACGGGTGGAATCCCCGCCGCGACGGCGACCGCCCCCGGTCGCCGTGGGCGGCCGGGGGCGGTCGGGTGCCGCTCGGTCAGACGATGATCTTGAATATGTTCCAGCCGCTGCCGGCCTGCACCCGGGCGGCGAAGGAGCCGTTGCCGAGCCCGGAGTAGCGCCAGAGGACGCCGTCGGCGTCGCGGGCGACGAGGTCGTTGCGGCCGTCCTCGTCGAGGTCGCCGATGGCCACGACCGAGTTGTAGATGTTCCAGCCGGCGAAGACCTTGACGCGGGTGTTCCAGCCGGTGTTGCCGTTGCTGAGGTAGTGGTACATGACGCCGGTGGAGTCGATGCCGAGCAGGTCGCCGTGGCCGTCGCCGTTGAGGTCGCCGGCGCCGGTGACGCGGGGGTAGATGTTCCAGCCGGAGCCGACCTGGACGCGGGGGTTGATGCCGCCGCGTCCGGTGGTGGTGTAGAGCCAGAGTTTGCCGTCGGTGTCGATGCCGAGGATGTCGTGGTGGCCGTCGCCGTTGACGTCGCCGGGCGCGACGATCGACCGGTACATCATCCAACCCGCGCCCAGGCTGACGGTGTTCGCGCCACCGAAGCCCAGCTGACCGGTGCCCAGGTGCGCCCTCATGCCCCCGTTGCCGTCACGGACGAGCAGATCGTGGTAGCCGTCGCCGTTGAAGTCGCCGAACGGCACCAGGGCCGAGGTCCGTTCGGCGCCCGTGCAGCTGAGACACCAGTTCTCGGTGTATCCGTTGCTGTAGAGCTGGCCGGGCGTGGAGGTGGGCCGGGTGCCGTACCAGTGGCCGTCGCCCGTGGACTTGACACCGAGCAGGCCCGGCCCGCCCGAGCAGGCGTACCCACGGTACGGGAACGTGCCGCAGTGCACGACCAGCTCGCCGGAGCCCACGGTGACCGGGGCTGCGGAGTCGGTGAGGGTGCCCTTCAGCGTCCAGGTGTACGCCCCGTTGAGCGCCGCCTGCCCCGACGGCAGCCTGCCGTCCCACCGCAGGAAGGCCGAGGTCCGTGACCTGCCGCCGCCGGCGCTGTGCACCACTTCGCCCGTCCACCTGCGGGTGACCGTCAACTCCCAGCTCCACAGCGGACGGGTCGGCCGTACGTCCGCCTGCCAGGCGAGGCCGGTGGTGCCCGGATACACCGCGTCGCTCGCGGTCACGCTGCCGAACCCGGGGGCGGTGCTCGGCACGCCGGTGTCGACGACGTGCACCGCCCGATCGGCGTCGGCGTACGCGACGCCGGAGCCGTGCCGGTCCACCGCCCAGGTGACGCCGCGACCGTCGGCGGGGACACCGGCGGGCAGGTCGGCGAGCTTCACCGGGGCGTGCACGGTGCCGTCGTGGAAGGCGGTCATCCGCAGCGCGCCGGTGTCGTGCCGGACGAGGAAGCCGTCGCCGAGCAGCGCCGGCCCGGACGGCACCGTGAGGTTGCCGCCGTCCCGCAGGTCGAGGACGCCGGCGGGGCCGGTGGCGCCGCAGGCCCAGTAGATCCAGCGGGCGCTGGTCTGCACCTCGGTCGGCACGCACGCCACACCGGTCGAGATCGTGCGCGTGGTCTTGCCGGTCGACAGGTCGACCGCCGTGAGCTGGCCGGCCGTGGCCGTCGCGGTCCACAGCGTGCCGTACCAGAGCGCGGCTCCGCTCTTCGGCGCGGTGCGGACCACCTGGTCGGAGCCGACGTCGACGACGTGCTGCTCGTTCGACGCGCCGTCGGCGACGATGAGGTGGGAGGTGGCGGCGTCGAGGATCCGCCCGCCCCTCGTGGGCAGCGGCACCTGGACGTATCCGCCCGCGGCCTGGTCCAGCGTGAAGGCGGTGTCCGTCGTGGCGCTCGGCACCAGGTAGGCGGCCCCGGCGGCGGCGCCGTCGACCAGGCGTACGCACTTGACGTCCGGCGCGCACGGCGCCGGGGTCAGGCGTGGCAGGAACCGCTCCCCGGGCGTGTAGCGCGGATCGGGGAAGACCGGGTGGTTGGCGACGACGTACTCGGTCGCGCCGGTCTTCGGGGACACCTGGGACTGCACGTGCCGGACCAGGCCCTGGCGGTAGCTGATCCCGGCGTTCGCCACCGGATCCCGCACGGGAAGCACCGGCGTGACGGTCGGTGTGTCACCGGGCCGCCCGGTGATCCGCCGCACCGCCCAGTCCGAGGGGCCGGAGCCGCCGACGACCAGGGCCGTTCCGTCCGGGGCCTGGACGAGCGCCTGGAGACCCCAGGAGATCTTCGGCAGCAGCGTGGGGCGGGGCGCGGTGGTCTGCACCGGCACGTAGGTCGCCGGGAAGTACTCGCCGGTGTCGCTGGTCTGGCTCCGGCTGATCACCAGCCCGCCGTCCACGACGACGGTGCGGAGGAGGCTGTCCTGCGGGACGGTCACCAGCCGGGCGGAGGTGTCCGCGCCGCTGGTCAGGCCGCTGCGGGAATAGAGATGATATTGCCCGCTGCTCGACATCCAGCCCACGGTGTCGCCGGAGAGCCGCCAGAAGCTCGACGGGACGCCGTTCGGGATCCGCTTCACGGTCGCGGTGGCGAGGTCGAGCAGCCCCATCCGCTGCCCGCCGTCGGCCTGGTAGCCGATCACCACCGAGGTCTCGTCACCGGCCGGCGGCAGCCCGCTGGGCAGGGCGTCGGCCGGGATGCCGGTCACCGGCGTCGTCGTCCACGTGCCGTCGCCGTCGGGGCTGCGCAGTTCCAACGTCACGCCGGTGAGCGGCGGGGTGCGCAGCAGCATCCGCCCGCCGTAGACGCCCCACACGATGTGGTCGGCGGGAATCTCCCACTGCTGCCAGCTCAGGTCGGCGAGGTCGAGCACGCTGACCTTGCCCGGCGCCGGCCGCGCGGGCACCTGGGCGGTGGTGTAGACGCTGTCGCCGCCGGCCGACTTCAGCGCCGAGGGCTGGACGCCGGCCAGCTCCTCGACCCGGACGGTCCGGCCGGTGTCGTAGCGCGTCCACAGGTAGTCGAGGGAGCTGTCGTGCCGGTGCAGGAAGCCGGTGCGGCCGGCGAAGAAGACCGCCTCGTGGGCGGGCACCGTCGCGTCCGCCGGCGGAATGACGGCGACCTCGCGCGGTGCGGTGGGGGTGTCGGCGGCGGCCGGCGTGGCCGGCACGGTCAGCAGGCCGAGGGCGAGGGCGGTCGCCAGGGCACCTGCCGGAAAGCTGCGGCCCAAGAAGTTCCTCCTGATGGGACGGCGCGCACAGATGCGCCGGAGCCTATCCGGAGGACCCACGGCGCACGCGCCGCCGAACGGACGAATCCCGGGCACCCGGCCGGGGCTCAGTCGGCCCGGTGCAGCGGCCCCCACTCCGCCGACGCCTGCGCCTCGACCGCCCGGTCCGCCTCGCGCAGCGCCCGCTCCGACACCCAGGCGACCGGGCGGCGGCAGTGCACCAGCGGCTCGTTGTCCGGCCCCCGGCCGCACTGCTCCCCGACGAGCACCCAGGGGCGTACGCCCGGGCCGCGCAGCTCGCGCAGGTGGCGGTAGTCGTAGAGGCGTCGGGCCACCCACAGGCGCAGCGGCCGGTCGCCCCACCACGGCTCGACCGCGAGCGGGTTCGCGGAGAGGCCGGGCAGCTCGATGCCGGTCAGCGCGTCCCTGCTGGACTGCCCGGGCCCGCGCGAGCCGAACAGGTCCGCGTCGGGGCCCAGGGACCACCGGACGTACAGCTCCTCGTCGGGGTCGGCCTTCCGCAACACGTCGACGAGCTGGTCCAGCCCGTCGACGACCGGCATCACCGCCTCGTGTCGCACGCCGCCCATGGTCCTCCACATGCCCCGGCGGCGGCCGGCCATTCATCCCTATTCGTCGGCGCGGCGTCCGGCCCGGAACCCGGCGGTCGCGGTTCCGGGCCGGCGCGTACGACGATCAGGCCGGCGTGGTCGCGGCCCGGCGGCGCCGCTCGGCCCGGCGCCGCACCTGGGTGTACGCGCTCGTCAGCCCCATCGCCCGGCGGGCCTCGACGACCGTCTGCCGCACCTCGCGCCGGGTGCGCTCGGTGCCCTCGACGATCAGCTCGTCGACGAACCCCGGGTCCGCCTCGAACCGCGCCCGGCGCTCGCGGATCGGGTCGAGGAAGTGGTTGAGCGCGACGGCCAGCTTCTCCTTGACCTCCACGTCGCCGACCCGGCCGGCCCGGTACCGGTCCTTGAGGTCGTCGACCTGCCCCCGGTCGGGGTTGAAGATGTCGTGGTAGGCGAAGACCGGGTTGCCCTCGACGGTGCCGGGCACGTCGGCGCGGACCCGGTTCGGGTCGGTGTACATCCCCATCACCTTCCGGCGGACCGTCGCCGGGTCGTCGGAGAGCGAGATCGCGTTGCCCAGGCTCTTGCTCATCTTCGCCCGGCCGTCCGTGCCGATCAGGGTGGGCGTCTCGGACGCGATCATCTCCGGTACGGGGAACACCTCGCCGTAGAGGTGGTTGAAGCGCCGGGCGACCTCCCGGGTCACCTCGACGTGCGCCGCGTTGTCCCTGCCCACCGGGACGACCTGCCCCTTGACGCAGAGGATGTCGGCGGCCTGGAGGACGGGATAGCCGAGCAGGCCGTACGGCATCTCCTCCTTGCCCGCGTCACGGGCCATGTCCTTGAGTGACGGCACCCGCTCCAGCCTCGGCACGGTGACCAGGTTCTGGAAGAGGGTGTTCAGGTCGCCGACCTCCGGGATCGCCGACTGGAGATAGAAGACGGCCCGCGCGGGGTCGACGCCGGACGCCAGGACGTCGGTGACCATCTCCCGGGCGTTGACCGCGACCCGCTCGATGTCCTCGCGGGTGTTCCGCGTGGTGAGCATGTGCAGGTCGGCGATGATGAAGAAGCTCTCGTAGCGCTGGTGCAGGCGCACCCGGTTGGCGATGCTGCCGACGTAGTGGCCGAGGTGCAGCCGCCCGGTCGGGCGGTCTCCGGTGAGCATGCGTGGAACAGACACGGTGACAGGGCCTTTCGTGCGTGACGGACGAGGCGCGCGGTGGCGGGCCGGCCGGGAGGTCGTCCCGGGATCGGTCGGGGTCGGCTCAGTGAGCCGACCGCCATCGCCCGCCGTCGCGGAACCGCAGTCCGCCGGCACGAAGGAGGTCGATCATCTGCTCGCGGCCGTCGCCGGAGCTGGTGGGGAAGGTGGTCACGACGCCGATGGGGAGGCCGTCGACCAGGTCGACGGCCTCCGGCGCATAGCTCGTCGGCCGGACCACGTCTCCCACCGTAACCGGTCCGCCGCCCGTGCGGGGGTCCCGCGGCGCTCAGGCCCGCTGGTAGGTGTCCCGGTAGTAGTCGCCCACCCGGTCCCGGTAGTCGCGCTCCCGGTATCCGTCCGGGTCGAAGGCCGGCGACTCCTTGACCTGCTCCCTGGTGCGGTCGACGTGCACCGTGCGGTCGAGATGGTCCACCCGCGTCACCGTGCCGACCGGCAGCAGCACCTTGCGGCCGAAGATCCACGGCCCGGTGTCGACCACCAGCCAGGGGGCGTCGGTGTCGTCGCTGGCCTCGTCGATCGCGCCGATCCGCCCGTCGGTGGCCTCCACCCGGTAGCCGACCAGGTCGACCGGGGTGCCGGGGCCGGGCGCGTCGGGCCCGTCGCCGGCGCCCTCCCGCGCCTCGGGCGGCGCGGCGTCGGGGCTGGTGCGGGCGTACCCGCCGGCCAGGGCGGACGGGTCGCGCCAGGTCCAGGGGTTGAACGTCGACGGCTGCACTGGTCACCTCCGATGAGGGTTCGTCGGTCGCGTAAATCAGTGCCCCTCCCGCGCCGGCGGGAAACAAGTCGGCAATTATCGGTTCACAAAAAATGTACGGGTGCGAAGTACGTCATATTCGTCGCCCGCCGGGGCTCGACGGTGTCGCGCCGCAGGTCGGCCTGCTCGGAACTGGGGGTCAGCACACCGGCCGGCAGTGCGGAATGTTCCCTGGGCACATTCGCGGGACGGCCCCCGCCGACAATTCTGGTCCCGTATCCGTCGGAGGTAGAAAAGAGGGAGACGCAGATGTACCGCACCATTCGCCGGTTCGGGGTCGTGCTCGCCGTCGCGGTCGGGCTCGTCGCCGGAGGCGGCGCCGCCGCGCAGGCCGCCGTCGCCAACCCGGTCACGCCGCAGTCGCTCTGCGGGCTCGGCTACGTCGTCCAGGACCAGGACCCGATCCGGCACGCCCAGACCGGCACCCGGCTCGGCACCGTCTACCTGATGTACAACCCGATCGTCGGCTACGGCTGCACGGTCACCGTCAAGTCCGCGCACGCCGGCACCCTGACCCGCACCCAGGTCTACCTGGCCGCCCAGCACCTGCCCACCCGGGTCGACGACGGCGACCGGCTCTGGGCCGCCGGCCCGGCCCGGGCGTACGTCAAGGGCGGTTGCGTCATCTGGGGCGGCTTCATGGCCGACCCGACCGGCACCATCCACCACCACGACCGGGCGAACCCCGCGATCGGCGGCATCGGCACCTGCTTCTGACGCGACGGGAGGCCCGCAGACCCGGGCGGGCCTCCCGCTCGCCGGCGCCTGACCAGCGCGGAGGCTGCGCTGGCATACTCGGCAGCCATGGTGCTGTCGCGTGGCTGGGCGCTCTTCCTCACCGGGGTCGGGATCTGGACCTGGGTGATCTGGCCGAGATTCGCGGTCGCCATCTGGAAGGACCCGCGCTCCTGGTCCACCGGCACCGTCGGCGACTTCCCCGCCACCGGGTTCCTCTGGGTGCACGCCCTGCTGATCGCGGCGTCGTTGGCCATCGGTACGACTGTCGGCGTGCTCGGCGTCCGCGCCTGGCGGGCCGCTCGGCGCGCCGCCCGATCGCCAAAGGCTGCTGACCAGGCAAGATAGCCGGGCGGTAATGGTGTGACGGGGGACGCTACCCCCGGATTTGACGTTCAAACCCGCAGACGCGTAACTTTCTCTCTGCCAGCGCGGAACGGGGCAAACAGGGCGAAGGTCCTGGAGCGCCGAGCCGGACTGGCGCCGGGTCAGGCAGGAGGTCGACTCCTGGGTGACGCGGACCGGGCGGGGCCCGCCGGATCTGCCGCGAGGCGGACTTGGCGGAGCGAAGCCGACCGGGTATGGTTCGACGCCGGCAGGAAACCGGGCGAGCTCGCGGAGTTCCGCAGAGCGGCCGGTCTGCCAAATCCGATGATCTGGCGCAGCGGGACACCGTTGCGTGCGTTCGTCGGGACCGACCCGTACGAAGCACGACAGACCGGGACAAACGGTTTGACACGGCGGGGACGGTGAGGTAACGTAGTAAAAGTGCCCGGCGCGAGAGCGGCGGGGACGCGAACGAAATGCCCCGGGTCGGGGGCCCCACGGTGTGGGGTTTCCGGGCGGTGTGTGGTTGTTCTTTGAGAACTCAACAGGGTGCTTGATAAGCCAGTGCCAAATTGATTTATACCCCGGGCTGGTCGGAGCTGTGGTTT
>NZ_JBSGDY010000014.1:0-67366 GCF_053602615.1 Micromonospora sp. NPDC004336 | reverse complement strand
GTGCCGGCGACCGTGGCCTCCGCCCAGCCCCGGCGGTCCCGCCTCTCCGCACCGCGCCGCACCAGGCCACTGAGCAGCGATCGGCCGGGAGCGTCCTCGGCCGGGCCGCCGGCCAGCGCCGCGTTCATGGCGGCGGCCCGGTGCCGTTCGCGGCTGCGCCGCCCGAGGCCGACCGAGAGCCGGACCAGCAGCGCGAGCACGACCAGCAGGACGCAGGCGAGGTAGCTCAGGCTCACCCACGCGCCGGCCGGCCGCCCGGCGTTGAGGCCGTGCAGGATGGCGAAGGGCCAGGAGAGGTACGCGGCGGAGTGCAGCGTCCGCCACAGCCACTTGGGACCGACGCCGGCGAAGCGGGCCCGGACGACGCCGGTCCAGAGGACGCTCACCATCAGCAGCGCGGCCACCGTGCCGAGCCCGACGTAGAGGCCCCGCCCGCCGACGAAGGGCACCACCGCGTCGGTGCCCGCCGCCCGGCCGGTGGCGACCTTGGTGAGCACGTGGAAGCCCAGCCCGGCCACGCCGAGGACGCCGGTGGCGCGGTGCGCGGACTGGAGCAGCACCCGGTGCCGGATCAGCAGGACCAGCCGGTCGGTGGCGAGCAGCCCCAGCATCACGGTGAGGCTCAGCGCGACCAGGGCGATCACGCCCGCGAAGAACTCGGTGAAGAAGAAGCCGTACGCGTACGCCGTGGAGCCGACGCCGGTGAGCATGGCGCCGGCCCACGCGGCGGCGAGCGCGGAGACGCCCAGCAGGGCCAGCGCGGGCCGCGAGCGGGAGCGGACCCCCCGGCTGGTGCTGGTGGTCCGGACGGTGGCCGCCTTCTGGTTCCGCTGTGCCCGGGCCATCTGCTCCTCGATCGTCTCGCGGCGGCGCACCGCCGGCCGGCCCTCGTCCCCCTCCAGTACGGACCGACGCGGCGCCCGGATCACCGTCGCGTGGAAATTGCGCCTCCCGGCGTCGAACCGCCCGGCCGCCGCGCCCGTGCACGGCGAACCCGGCCACGCGCGTGCACGACGAACCCGGCCACGCGCGCGTGCACGGCGGCCCGGCCGCCCGGCGCGGCGCCCACTGCATTGACGCATGCCCATGCATTGACAGTCGTTGCAACGCGCTTGTAACCTTTCAGAAATTTTCAGACCCGGATGCAAGACCCCGGCAACGGGCTCCCCCGGCCCCGCACCGCCACCCGTCCCCCACACCCCCGTCAGGAGTCCCCGATGCAGAGACGTCGGCGTCTGTCGGCGATCACCACCCTCGGCGTGATCGCGAGCCTGATCGTCCCCGTCACCGCGACGGCGCCCCCGGCCGCCGCGGCGCCGGCCGGCAGCAAGAAGGTCATCGCCAACCTCTTCGAGTGGAACTGGGCCTCGGTGGCGACCGAGTGCCGGACCACCCTCGGCCCGAAGGGCTACGGCTGGGTCCAGGTCTCGCCGCCCCAGGAACACGTCCGCGGCTCGCAGTGGTGGGTGGCCTACCAGCCGGTCAGCTACCGGATCGAGTCCCGCAAGGGCACCCGCGCCCAGTTCAAGTCCATGGTCGACGCCTGCCACGCCGCCGGCGTGAAGGTCGTCGTCGACGCGGTCGTCAACCACATGTCCGGGCAGGACAACGGCGGCACCGGCTGGGCCGGCTCGTCGTACGGCCACTACGACTACCCGGGCATCTATCAGACGCAGGACTTCCACCACTGCGGCCGCAACGGCGGCGACGACATCGCCAACTACAACGACCGGTGGGAGGTGCAGAACTGCGAGCTGGTCAACCTCGCCGACCTGAAGACCGAGTCGGACTACGTCCGGACGCGGATCGCCGGCTACCTCAACGACCTGCTCTCGCTCGGCGTCGACGGCTTCCGGATGGACGCCAGCAAGCACATGCCGGCCGCCGACATCGCCGCTATCAGGGGCAAGCTGTCCCGCTCGGCGTACATCGTGCAGGAGGTCATCCACGGCGCCGGCGAGCCGATCCAGCCGGGTGAGTACACCGGCAACGGCGACGTGCACGAGTTCCGCTACGGCAAGGACCTGGCCCGGGTCTTCCGCTCCGAGCGGCTCGCCTACCTGCGCAACTTCGGCGAGGGCTGGGGGCACCTGCCCAGCGGATCGGCGGCGGTGTTCGTGGACAACCACGACACCCAACGCGACGTTGGCGGCGTCCTGACCTACCGCGACCGGGGCGTCTACGCGCTGGCCAACGCGTTCATGCTCGGCTGGCCGTACGGCTCCCCGACGGTCATGTCGAGCTACACGTTCAGCCAGCGCGACCAGGGCCCGCCGCAGGACGGCTCGGGCCGGACCCTCGACGCCACCTGCTACTCCGGCTGGGAGTGCGAGCACCGCTGGCCGGTGATCGCCAACATGGTCGGCTTCCGCAACGCCACGGAGGGCGCCGGCGTCGCCAACTGGTACGACAACGGCAACAACCACATCGCCTTCAGCCGGACCGGCAGGGGCTACCTGACCGTCAACGACGAGGATCACGCGATCACCGGCCGGTCCTACTACACCGGGCTGCCGGCCGGCCGCTACTGCGACGTCATCCACGGCACCTTCGGCAACGGCCAGTGCAGCGGGCCGGTGATCACCGTGGACGGCAACGGCTGGTTCGCGGCGGACGTGCCCGCCCACGACGCGATCGCCATCCACGCCGGCGCGCGCCTGAGCTGAGCCCCGGCCCGGCACACGCGCGAGCGGAAGCCCCGGCCCGGCGCGCCTGAGCCGGAGACCCCGATCCGGCGCGTCCGGTCGACACCCACCCCCACAGGACGCCCCCGTCCCGGCCGACATTCCGGCCGGGACGGGGGCTCCACGCCTTGTCCACCCGTTACAGTTGCTTTGTGCCTTTTGACCGGATCATCGCGCGGCGGCCCGGCCGGCTGCTCGCCGTCGTCGGCGTACCCCTGCTGCTGGTGGCCGCCGGGGTCACGGGCTGGGCGCTGACCCCGGACGGCGCGCCCCCCGTGCCGCCGGTCGTGGGCCCGCCCGCGCCGACCGCCGCTAGCCCGACCGGCGCGGCCCCCACCCCGGAGCGGGTGCCCGTGGCCGCGCCCGCGCCCGACGACCTGCCCGTGGTCGACTACGACCCGGCGCCCGGGGGGTTCCCCGCCGACCCGGACGCCCTGGACACCACGCCGCTGACCGAGGGCCTGCACCCGACCCGCCGGATCGCCGCCTACACCGCTCCCGGCGGCAGGCCGCTGGCCTTCCTCGCCCCCACCATCAACGGCGTCGAGCTGACCGTGCCGATCGCCCAGCGGCGCGCCGGCTGGACGGCGGTGCTGCTCCCCTCCGCCAACCGCACCCTCGCCTGGCTGCCGCCCGGCGGCTTCACCACCGTCGCGCTGCGCGACCAGATCGTGGTCGAGCGCAAGCCGCACCGGCTGACCTGGTACCGGGCGGGCCGGGCCGTGCGCACCTGGAAGATCAGCCTCGGCCAGCGCGGCCAGGAAACCCCGCTGGGCCGGACCTTCGTCCTCGGCCGCACCCCGCCACCGGAGAGCGTGTACGGGGGCGTGGACATCTTCGCCCTCGGCTCGGTGCCCGACGACCCCGACTCGGTGCCGGCCGGCCTGCGCGGCGCGCACATCGGGATACACAGCTGGTACCACGACGGCGAGCTGGGCGAGAACACCACCAACGGCTGCATCCGGCTGACGAAGAGCGGGCAGCGGGAACTGCTGGCCGAGGTGCGCCCCGGCACCGGGGTGGTGGTGGTCGACGAGCTGCCCACCCCGCCCCCGACCGCCTGACCGGCGTCGGCGGCCCGATCGGTCGAACGGCTCGCCCGGTGAGCCGCGCCGGCATGGGCGCGAGCATCGTGGGTAGTCCGGGGACATGAGGGCGAGTTTCCGGCTCGGCCGGATCGCGGGCGTTCCGGTCGGGGTCAACTGGAGCGTCCTGGTCATCTTCGCGCTGATCGCCTGGGGGCTGTCGGTCAACCAGTTCCCCCGGGCCTACCCGGACCGGCCGGTGATCGCGTACGCCCTGGCGGGGCTGGCCGCGGCGGTGGTCTTCTTCCTCGGCCTGCTCGCCCACGAGGTCTCGCACGCGATCGTGGCCAAGCGCAACGGGCTGGAGGTCGGCGGCATCACGCTCTGGCTCTTCGGCGGGGTGGCCGAGCTGCGCGGCGAGGCGCGCGACCCGGGCGCGGAACTGCGCATCGCGGGCGTGGGGCCGCTGGTCAGCCTGCTGATCGGGCTCTTCTTCGGCGCGATCGCGGTGCTGCTCGCCCTGGCCGGGGTGGAGGGGCTGCTGCTCGGCTCGCTGGCCTGGCTGGCCGGCATCAACGTGCTGCTGGCGGTCTTCAACGCGCTGCCGGCCGCCCCGCTGGACGGCGGGCGGCTGCTGCGCGCGGCGGTCTGGAAGGCGACCGGCGACCGGACGAAGGCGTCGGTGGTGGCCGCCCGGGCCGGCTGGGTGCTCGGCGCGCTGCTGATCGGGCTGGGGCTGTGGCAGTTCCTGGCGGGCGTCGGCTTCGGCGGGCTCTGGCTGGCCCTGATCGGCTGGTTCCTGATCGGCGCCGCCGGCATGGAGGAGCGGCAGGCGCGGATGGGCAGCGCGCTGCGCGGCGTGCGGGTCGCCGACGTGATGACGCCACAGCCGCAGACCGCGTCGGGGCAGATGACGGTGGCCGACTTCGTCGACCACTACCTGTTCGCGTACCGGCACACGGCGCTGCCGCTGACCGAGGACGACCGGCCCGTCGGCCTGGTCACCCTCGACCGCGTACGCGGCATCCCGGCGGACCGCCGGGCCGCCACCACGCTGGCCGAGGTGGCGTGCCGCGCCGACGAGCTGGTGCTGGCGCGGCCGGAGGAGTCGCTGAACGACCTGCTGCCCCGGCTCAGCGAGTGCGCCGACGGGCGGGCCCTGGTGGTCGCCGACGGCCGGCTGGTCGGGATCGTCTCGCCGAGCGACATCAGCCGGGCCGTGCAGCGCGGCAGCCTGCGCGAGCAGCTCGCCGACCGGCCCGGCCGCTGACGTCACGTCGGCACCGCCCGGCCCGGCCGCCGGTCCCGGAGACCGCTCCGCCCGGCCCGTCAGCCTCGGGGGAAGTAGCGGTCCAGCAGGTCGGTGCGGAACTTCCCGGCCGGGTCGAGCCGCCGCACGAGGTCGAGGAAGTCCGCGTACCGGGGCCAGGCGGCGGCCACCGCCGCCGGGGCGAGACCGAACACCTTGCCCCAGTGCGGGCGCGGCGCGAACGGCGCGAGCCGCTCCTCCACCGCCGCCACCACCGGCAGCACCGCCGCCGCGTCGGCGACCCAGGTGAAGTGGACGGCGAGGCTGTCCCGCCCGTGGTTCGGGCTCAGCCAGAGCCCGTCCGCCGCCACCGCCCGCAGCTCGCAGACCTGGAGCACCGGCGCGATCAGGTGCGCCACCGGGTCCAGCGCGGCCAGCACGGCCGCCGCCGCGCCGCGCGGCACGTGGTACTCCGACTGGAGCTCGTCGCCGCTGCTGGGGGTGAAGCCGAGCCGGAAGTGCGGCAGCCGCTCGTGCCACGGCCCGGGCGCGCCGAGCTGCGCGGTGCAGTTCCGCGCCGACATGCCGGGCACCGGATGCCGCGGCCCGTCGGCCGCCGTCGTGCCCAGCCAGTCCGCCGGCGGCGGGGGCGCGTCCGCGCGCTGCTTGAGCCACACCTCCCGCAGCCGGCGGCCGCGGAAGTCGGTAAAGACGCTGACGCTGTACGCCGCGGCGAACGCCGCGTCCAGCGCCTCGCGGGGCAGGCCGAGGCGGACGTACTGGCGCAGGTCGTAGGCGGGCACCACGTCGAGGGTGAGCCGGGTGACCACGCCCAGCGCGCCGAGCGACACCACCATCCCGGCGAACGTGTCCCCGTCCGTGGCGCGGTCCACGGTCAGCAGGTCCCCGTCGGCGGTCACCAGTTCCAGCCCGGCGACCGCCGTGGCGAGGTTGCCGACGGTCTCGCCCGAGCCGTGGGTGCCGGTGGCGACCGCCCCGGCGACCGAGATGTGCGGCAGGGAGGCGAGGTTCGCCAGGGCGTACCCCCGCTCGTGCAGCCAGGCGGCGAGGTCCCCGTACCGCATGGCGGCCGGCACGGAGACGGCCCGCCGGTCCGGGTCGAGCGCGACGGTCGCGGGCATCCCGGCCAGCGAGACCAGGTCCCCGGCGGTGTCCCCGAGCCGGTTGAAGGAGTGCCCGGTGCCGACGGCCCGGACCCGGTCGCCGCGCGCGACCAGCCGGCGCAGCTCGTCGAGCGAGGCCGGCCGGTGCCGCCGGCGGGCGGCGTAGCGGACGTTGCCGGCCCAGTTACGGCCGGGCACCGCCCGGTCCGTCCCGTCGCCGGGCGAGTCGGCCCCGCCCGTGGGACGCGGCGGCCCGCCGTCGCCGCCCGGCGTACCCGCCTCGTGCCGGGGCTGCGGCGGGCCGTCCGCGCCCGCCGCCACAGCGCCGTCCACGTCCACGTCGATCCCCCTGTCCCCGACCGGGCCGTCGGGTGTCGGCCGCCCACGACGCCGGGCCACCCCCGCGCCGCCACCCGGCGGCGCCGGTTACACCGCCGTCGTCGGGGAACCCTACGCCGATGAGCACCTATCGCGATCCGGCCCCGCGCGGCGACCTGCACCCCTCCGAGGCGGAGATCGACCCGACCGGCACCGGGCCGGCGCCGTCGAGCGCGCCGCCGGCCGGGACGCACCCGGCGGGTACGACCCCCGGGCCGCAGCCGACGCCCGCGCCCCCGCCCGCACCGCACCCGGTGCCCCATCCCGGGCCGGCACCCCGCCCCGGCCCGGTCCCACGCCGGACGCCGGCCCACTCCTGACGCGGGGACGGTCGGTCCGCGCCTGACGCCGGACCGACCGTCACCGAGGCCGAGGTGAGCGGGCGGCGTGCACCGGGTCCACCACGCCGGACGCCGGCCCGGACGCCGCCGACCGCGCGGGCGCCCTGGGGCGGGCCGCCACCGGCTCGCGCTGACGCCACCGCCGGCCGCCGCCTCACAGCTGGGGCATCACCTCGGCCGCGACCAGCTCCAGGTGATCCAGGTCGGCCAGGTCGAGCACCTGAAGGTAGAGCCGCTCGCTGCCGATCTCCGCGTACCGGCCGATCTTGTCGACGACCTCGGCGGGGGTGCCGGCGAGGCCGTTGACGCGCAGCTCGTCCGGCTCCCGGCCGATGGCCGCCGCCCGCCGGGCCACCTCGGCGTCGTCCCGGCCGCAGCAGAGCACCAGCGCGTTGGACCAGCACAGCTCGCCCGCGTCCCGGCCGGCGTCGGCGCAGGCGGCGCGGACCCGCTCGAACTGGGCGGCCGAGTCCTCGACCGAGGCGAACGGCAGGTTGAACTCGTCGGCGTAGCGGGCGGCCAGGCGGGGCGTGCGCTTCGGGCCCATGCCGCCGAGCAGGATCGGCGGGCGCGGGTCCTGCACCGGCTTCGGCAGGGCGGGCGAGTCGCTGACCGGGTAGTACGTCCCGGCGTGGTCGAACGTCCCGCCCGGCGGCGTCGCCCAGAGCCCGGTGATGACGGCGAGCTGCTCCTCCAGCCGGTCGAAGCGCTCCCCCAGCGACGGGAAGGGGATCCCGTACGCGGTGTGCTCCTCGGCGTACCAGCCGGTGCCGATGCCCAGCTCGACCCGGCCGCCGCTCATCTGGTCGACCTGCGCCACGGTGATCGCCAGCGGGCCGGGCAGCCGGAAGGTGGCGGCGGTCATCAGCGTGCCCAGCCGGATCCGCCGGGTGTCCCGCGCCAGGCCGGCGAGGGTGGTCCAGGCGTCCGTCGGACCGGGGTCGCCGCTCACCGAGCCCATCTTCAGGTAGTGGTCGGAGCGGAAGAACGCGCCGTAGCCGGCGTCCTCCGCGCAACGGGCCACGGCGAGCAGGTCGTCGTAGGTGGCGCCCTGCTGGGGTTCGGTGAAGATCCGCAGTTCCATGCTCCCGAGCATAGGGAGCCTGCCGGGCCGGCGCGCCGGTCCGGCCCTTCCCGACCGGTGCGATCCGCCCGGACGGCGTGCGCTACCGGTGCGATCCCTCCCGGCCGGCGCGGGGCACCCTCCCTACACCCCGACGGCCGACACGGGAAGTGGCGGGCATCCGATAGCGGCGCCGCTGGCTCCCGGGCCCGCGCGGGTCCAGAGTGGAGGGCGGGCGACGAGGCGAGGAGAGCCGCATGCAGGACCAGCACCGGGACCGGCTGATCGACGCGGTCGACGCGCTGCTGCCGGAGGTGTCCCGCCGGGCCGGCGAGATCGAGGCGGCGCGGGAGCTCCCCGCCGACCTGCTCGACACGCTCCGGTCGGCCGGCTGCTTCCGGATGTTCGTCCCCCGCAGCCACGGCGGGTACGAGGCCGACCTGCGCACCGGGTTGCGGGTGCTGGAGGCGCTGGCCCGCGCGGACGGCTCGACCGGGTGGACGGTCATGATCGGCGCCGAGACGCCGCACCTGCTGGCGATGCTGCCGCGCGACCGGTTCGACAAGGTCTACGCCGACGGGCCGGACGTGGTGGTCGGCGGCGGGTTCGCCCCGCAGGGTCGGGCCGAGCAGGTCGACGGGGGCTACCGGGTCACCGGCCGCTGGGCGTTCGCGAGCGGCGCCCGGCACGCCGACTGGATCTTCGGCAACTGCGTGCTGACCGACGGCGGCACGCCGCTGAGCGGGCCGGCGGGGGCGCCGCCGCCGGTGCGCTCGATGCTCTTCCCGGCCTCCCGGGTCACCGTCCACGACACCTGGCACGTGCTGGGCCTGCGCGGCACCGGCAGCCACGACGTCGAGGTGACGGACGCGTTCTGCCCGGCGGAGGAGAGCTTCGACCTGTTCACCGGCGTGCCCTGCGTACCGGGGCCGGGCTTCGTGGCGCCGCTGGTCCACTTCGTCCTGCACCTCGGCGCGGTGGCCGTCGGCATCGCGCAGGGCGCGCTGGACGACATGGTCGCGCTCATCGAGGGCGGCCGGCAGCGGCTGTACGCCCGGCAGTCGCTCGCCGACTCCCCCGCCTTCCGCCTCCAGCTCGGCCGGGCGGACCTGGACGTACGGGCGGCCCGGGCGCTGCTTCGCGACCTGGCCGACGAGCTCTGGGCGGCCTGCGCCACCGATCCGGCGGCCATACCCGGGCTGCACCCGCGCGTCTCCGCCGCCCTGCCGTGGGTGACCGAGCGGGCCGCCGCCGCGGTCGACACCTGCTACCGGGCGGCCGGTGGCGGGGCGGCCCGGGACTCGTCGCCGTTGCAGCGGCGGTTCCGGGACATCCACACCTTCAGCCAGCACGCGGCGGCGGCCGAGGGCTGGCTCGGCAACAACGGCGCCCGGGTGCTCGGCCGGCCCGTGGAGCTGGCCTACTGACACCGGCGGCACCGTGCCGACGGCGGCCCGCTGTCGCAGGCGGCGACGGCGCGGCCCCGCACAGATCCACCCCGAGCGCAGTCCGCTGCCCGACGGAACGACCGTCGGGTAGCGGACAGGACGCCGGGCGCCTCCGCGTCGCACTGTTGTAGCAGGTGAGAGGCGTGAGGATGGCGGGCCACATCCCATTCCTCGGGCCCGGCGGGGACAGCACCGTCCCCGCCGACGCCGCCATCACCGAGCCCGGTCCCGCGACAGCCCCGGCGTGACGCGGCGCCGGACCGCGACGGTCCCGGCGTGACGCGGCGCCGGACCGCGCACCGCGGGGCCGCGCTCCGGCAGCCACCGCCCGGGCGCCCGGGCGGTGCCGCCGCACCGTCACCGACACCGACGTCACCAACTGCGGCAGCCGTCGAGCCCGCGCGCGGCGACCCCGAGACGGGCGCGGTCGACGAGTCGTACCCCCGAACCGGTCCCCGGCCGCGCCGTCGCGTGCCCGGCGGCCCGTCGTCGCCAGAACCATCCTCCCCGCCGGGCCCGGCCGTGGCCACGAGCCGGCCGGGCCGGCGACCGAGCACGAGAGGAGCCGGCCATGGCCGCTCCCACCGCGACCGCCTCCCTGAACGCCCCGACCTACTCGCCCGGCGACCAGATGACCCTGACGGTCACCTACGGCGACGCCGACACGAAGCCGGTGACCGTCACGATCGTGGTCACCGACGCCCAGGGCAACAGCAGCGCCCCCGTCAGGGTCACCGCCGTCATCGACCCGCTCACCGTCACCGTCACCGACGACTCCGGCCGCACCTGGACCAGGGCGTCGGACAACGGCTCGGTGGCCGTCTACCGGGCGGTGGCGTGATGCCCCGGGTCACCGTCACGGTCCGCGACAACGGCGGGCGCACCGCCACCGCCACCGCCGACTACACGATCGCGCCGCCCGTGCTGGGCGGCTACTACCTCTCCGGCGGCGCGGACCCGACGGCGGACATGGCCGGCGGCAACTTCCGCTCGCTGACGCAGTACCGCAGCTTCGCCGACGGCTACACGTTCCCCGGCTACCAGCGACCGTGGCTGGTCACCCTGGGCAGGGCCGGGGTGCGGATCAACATGGTGCTGGAGCTGAAGCACTACGGCGCGCCCACCGTCGGGCCGCAGACCTTCACCGTGGACGGCGTCGCCTACACCGTCCCGGCGCCCGCGATGACCATCCAGCAGCGACCGGGCACGACCTGGCCCCGGGCGTACGGCTACGGCCAGGTCCTGGCCGGGCACTGCGACGGCCTGTTCGCCCGGGCCCTGTCCCAATACCGGACCATGGGCTTCGGGGTCAACATCCAGCTCGCCTCCGAGCTGGACACCGACCACGAGTTCGGCACCACCGAGTCCGGGGTCACCTACGGCTGGGCGGACTCCGACGCCAGGGCGGTGCAGGCGATGACCTACATCGTGAACTGGTTCAGGGCCCGGCAGCTGCCCGCCGACACCACCTTCTCGGTCGGGGTGGGCGGCTTCGACCGGGCCTGCTACCAGCGCACCCACCCGGAGGCGCTGATGGCGAAACTCGACTTCCTGCAGTGGAACGTCTACGCCACCAACGCCACGCACACCGCCCCGGCCCGGTTCCGCCGGACGAAGGACTGGGCGGTGGCCGACCTCGGCCCGGTCGCGCTCTCCCGGCCGGTGATCATCGCCGAGTGGGGCGTACGGGTGGCCGAGATCCCGGACCAGGCGGCCTGGATCGCCACCGTGCCGGCGGCCATCGCCCAGCTCAACGCCGAGCGGGGCCCCCGGATCGTGCGGACGAACTACTTCAACTCCGGTTGGGGCACGCTGTCGCCGAAGTCGACGGGGCTGGCCGCGCTGCGGGCCGCGTACGCCACCCGGCCGTACGTCTGACGGGCGGCCCGGGGCGGTGAGCGACGCCCGAGCGGGGCGAAATCCGGGAGGCGCTCCCGTTCCGGGCCGATCCGGCGCAACCGGGGCAGACGGCGGGACGGCCCTTTCGGGCGACATTTACCGACGGAGCGGGAAACCGGATCCGACAAACGACCCGTCTCCGCCCACGGTCGGTTCCGCGCATTGTCGCCAAGACGATCGAATGGTTGCGCCGACGCCTTTGTTCGGGAGATGTTTTCGGCACACCACGGCGCCCTGCAAATAACCTGCGGGCCCGTGGAATCGAGGCGAGAAACAGAATGGGGGTGTACAGAAATGAAGATCAAGGTGATCAAGGTCGAGCGTATCGAGGCGACCCGTCCGCACCCGGACCCGGAGCTGGAGGGCGGCGCCTGACAGCCGCCACGTGGCCCGGTCCGCTCCGGCGGGCCGGGCCACCGCCCGCCCACCAGTCCGCCCAGAAAGGATGCCGACCGCCGTGCGCCCCAGGCTGAAGTCCCTGAACACACTCACCACCGACGGCACGGTCGTCATCTACCGGCGACCGACCGAGCGGATCCACCTCGACGACCCCGGCGGCGGCGTACGGGCGCTGGTCGAACTCCTGGCCCGGGGCACCCACGAGGAGGCCGAACTGCCGGCGGAACTCGCCCGCCTCGGCCACCCGAGCACCGCCGAGGACGTGCGCGACGCCATCGCGGCGCTCGACGACCTGCGGCTGCTGGAGGACGCCGACGCGGACCCGGACGCCGAGACGCTGCGCCGGCACGAGAGCAACCTGCGCTTCTACGACCTCTACGCCGACCTGGGCCGATCCAGTGGTGAGCTGCACCGCCGGCTCGCCGACTCGACCGTGCTCGTGATCGGCGCGGGTGGCCTCGGCGGCGGGGTGCTCCAGTCGCTGCTGGGGCTGGGCGTGGGCCGGGTACGCATCGTGGACTTCGACGCGGTCGAGCCCAAGAACCTGGCCCGCCAGTTCGTCTACGGGGCGGGCGAGGTCGGCCGGCCCAAGGTGACGGCGGCGGCGGCCTGGGCCCGGCGGTACTCGCCGCGGACCGTGGTCGAGGCCGTCGAGCGGGAGGTCACCGACGCCGCGACGATCCGCGCGCTCGGCGCCGACGTGGACCTGGTCGTGCTCGCCGCCGACCAGCCCGTCGGCATCCAGGTGATGACCAACGAGGCGTGCTTCGACCTCGGCGTCCCGTTCATCGCGGGGGGCTTCAAGCTCTCCACCCTGTTCTACTGGTCCGTCGAGCCCGGGCACACGCCCTGCCGGCTCTGCCTGGAGCTGCACCGCGACGACGACCTGCGCGGCCGGGACGAGTGGGTCCGCAGCGGGCTGCGGCTGGAGGCAGACCCGGTCAACCGCACCACCGGGCCGGTGGCGCAGCTGCTGTCCGGACTGATCGCCCTGGAGGCGCAGCGCTACCTCGCCCGGACGGAGGAGCCGGTCGCCGGCGCCACCTACCAGACCATCGAGATCGGCGACCGCATGCGCACCGACGCGACGGCCTGGGGGCGGCACCCCGACTGCGCGCTGTGCGGCAGGGCCTCGGGCGGCGACCGGTGACCGCGCCCGCCGCCGAGCGCTTCGCCGCGCTGACCGTGGTGCCCGACGGCGACGTACACATCGTCGGCAGCCTGCACTCGGCGGAATACCTGGCCGTGCCCGAGATCGGCGCGACCGTCATCCGCTGGTTGCAGGCGGGCGAGAGCATCGAGCGGTGCGCCGCCCGCGCCGAGGAGCTCGCCGGCGAGCCGGTCGACGTCGCCGACTTCGTCGCCACGCTGGTCGAGCACGGCCTGCTGCCGGCGCCCGAGACCGGCGACGGAACGGACGGGACGGACGGCACCGACGCGGCCGGGCCCGCCGGCACCGCCGGGTCGGTCGGGTCGGCCAGGTCAGCCGGGCCCGCCAGGTCATCCGGGGTCGCCGGGTCCGCCGGCGCGGCCGGGTCCGCCGGGTCCGCCAGGTCGGCCGGGTCGGCCGCGGCCGGTTGGCGGCTCGTCGGCCGGGTCCTGTTCCACCCGGTCGCGTGGGCCGCCCACGCGGCGCTGGCCGTCGCCGCCGTACTGCTGCTCGCCGCCCGGCCGGAGCTGCGACCCCACTACACCGACCTGACGCCCACCGGGTCCGCGCTGTCCAGCCTGCTGCTCGTCTCGCTCCTCACCGTGGTCTGCATCCTCGTGCACGAGGCCGGTCACGTCGCCGCCGCGGCCCGCCTCGGCCTGCGCAGCTCGCTCTCGGTCAGCCGGCGGCTCTACTTCGTGGTGTTCCAGGCCGACCTGACCCGGCTGTGGAGCGTGCCGCGCCGCCAGCGCTTCGGGCCGCTGCTGGCCGGCATGGCGCTGGACGCCGCGACCCTGGGGGCGTTCCTGATCGCGCAGGACCTCCTCGCGCCGAGGCTCGGCGCCGAGGCCGTGCAGATCCTGCGCACGCTCGTGCTCGTGCAGATCAGCGGAATCCTCATCCAGACCTGGATATTCATGCGGACCGACCTGTACGCGTTGTTCACCACCGCCACGAGCAGCCGGAACCTGTGGGTTCTGAAAGGGGCGCTGCTGCGCAGTTGGGTACGCCGGGAAACCGTCACGGACCGCGCCACCCTGGCCGACGCGACCGCGCGCGAATTGCGGTGGGCAAAGGTTTTCGTCTGCCTCTACGTGCCCGGCCTGGTCTACGCGCTCGGATATCTCGCGTATTTCGGAATTCCCGGTTCCCTGCGCATTCTTCGAATGGCCGTGGGCGCGATCGAGGATCCCGGCCTGACCACCCTGGCCGGCTGGTCCGGAGTGGCGGCGCTGGTCTTCGTCTTCCTGCCCGCCTCGCTCGCCCTCGGTGGCGCGGCCCGCAGCGGCCTGCGCCTGCTGCGGGCGGCGACGCGGCGCCGCGCCACCGCCGGTTCGGACGCCTAGGCCGACAGCGCGGCCCCGTCATCACCTCGCCGTGCGGGGCGGATGACGCACCGTGCACCGGGCGGCGAGGGGATCGGAATCGGCCGTACAGTGTGCGGACCATTCGATCGAGGAGGGTCCCGTGACCCAGCCGCCACCGGTGCCGGGATCCCCGGAACCCGCCGGCGCGCCCGCGAGCCCCGGCGGTGAGAACCCCGGTACCGCGACGCCCTACCTGCTCGTCACGCCGCCCCTGCACGGGGCGCCGCCCACCATGGCGTGGCCCGGTCCCGAGGGCGCGCCCGCCTGGGCGATCCCGGTCAGCATCCCGGCGGGCACGCGCGGCTACGCCGTGTTCATCCCGCTGGTGCCGGCGGCCGGGCCGGCACCGGACCCGGGCACCGGCCCGGTCGCCGAGGCGCCGACACCTACCGCCCCTGAGGCAACCGGGACGCCGGCACCGGCGGACCCGGGCGCCCGTCCGGCCGGGACGCCGACGAGCCCGGCCGCCCGCCCGACGGCGGTGCCGAGGCAGGGTGGCGGGGAGGCCCGCGCGACCCCCACGCCCGCCGACGCGGTGACCGGGCAGGCGTCGCGTCCCGCCGACGCGGTTACCGGGCAGGCGTCGCCGTCCGCCGCCGGGCCGTCGCCCGACGACGCCGGCTCGGCACGGCCGGCTCCGGCCGGAGCTCCGACGTCCTCCCCCACCGACGGCGCGACGTCCTCCCCCACCGGCGGCGCGCCGTCCTCGACCCCCACCGCCCCCGGCACGCCGCCACAACCGGCCGCCGCGCCGGCCGGCCCCGGCACGCCACCCCGATCGGCCGGCCCCGGTACGCCTCCGCAACCGGCCGCCGTCACCGGGTCGGCACCGGGCGCCGCGCCGGCGACCGTGGCCGCGCCGCCGGGCGCCAGGCCGTACCCGCAGCCGTACCCGGCGGGCGCGCCGGGTCACCCCCCGATGCCGTACGGCGCCTTCCAGCCGTTCCCGCCGCGACCGTCGTTCCTCGCCACCCGGTGGCCGGGCCCGACGGCGGCACGGGGCCGGTCCGCGCCGCTCGCCGTCCTCGCCGGCGCGCTGGGGCTGGCGGCCTTCGTGCCGCTGAGCCGCACCGGCATCGGCTGGTTCCTCGGCTGGCTGACCCTGACCGTCGCGGTGGTCCTCGCGGTCCGCCGGGCCGGCGCCGACCTGCCGCGCGTCGAGCGGCGGGTCCGTGCCGGCTGGGCGGTGGCCGCGTTGGCGCTGCTGGCGGTCCTGGCCTTCCGCAACGCCTGGTGGCTGGTGACGTTCTGCGTCCTCGGCGCCCTCTGTTGCGCGACCCTCGCGGTCGTGGGCGGCCGGCTCGTACGCTCGATCCTGTTCAGCCTGGTGGCGGCGCCGTTCGCGGCGCTGCGGGGGCTGCCCTGGGTGGGCGGCCACCTGCACGCCCCGGCGAATCCCGGCCTGGTCCGCCGCGTCGTCGGCTCGGCGGCGGCCACGGTGGCGGCGTTGATCGTCTTCGGCGCGCTCCTCTCCTCGGCCGACGGGGCATTCTCCGTGGTGCTCGACGGGGTCATCCCGGAGGTCAACGCCGGCACGGTGTTCCGGTGGATCTTCCTCGGCGCCGTGGGCGGGCTGAGCGCCGTCGCCGCCGTCTACACGCTGGCCGCGCCGCCCGACCTGTCGACCGTGGACCGGCCCGGCAGGCGCCGCCTCGGCCTCGTGGAGTGGGCCCCGGTCATCACCGCGTTGACGCTGCTGTTCGGCGGCTTCGTCGCGGTGCAGTTCACCGTCCTGTTCGGCGGGGAGCGGCACGTGCTGCGCACCGCCGGCCTCAGCTACGCCGAGTACGCCCGCAGCGGCTTCTGGCAGCTCGTCGTCGTCACGATGCTGACGCTGGCGGTGCTCGCCGGGGTGGCTCGCTGGGCCCGGCGCGAGCGCCCGGTCGAGCGCCACCTGCTGCGGATCCTGCTGGGCCTGCTCAGCGCGCTCAGCTTCGTCATCGTGGTGTCGGCGCTGTCGCGGATGTACACGTACCAGAAGGCATACAGCTTCACCGGGGAACGGCTCTTCGTGATGGCGTTCGAGCTGCTGCTCGGCACCGTGTTCCTGATGATCCTGGGGGCCGGGATCCGGTGGCGGGGAGCCTGGATCCCCCGGCTGACCGTGGCGCTCGCGGTGACGATGCTGCTGGGCCTCGCCGTGCTCAACCCCGAGGACTACGCGGCGCGCCGCAACATCGCCCGCTACGAGCAGACGGGGAAGATCGACGCCTGGTACCTGCGCGCGCTCTCGGCCGACGCGACGCCGGCCCTGACCGGCCTGCCCGACCCGGTGCGCCGCTGCGTGCTGAGCTGGATCGCCGACGACCTCGACGAGCCGGACCCCTGGCACGCCTGGAACCTGGGCCGGGTCCGGGCGCGCGAGGCGCTCGACCGGGCCGGTCCGGGCGCGGTCGGCGGCCGACGCGACTGCGTGGCCGCCGACCGGCTCGACCTGCCGAAGACCCCCCGGTGACGGACCCCGGCGTCCCGGCGTCCCGGCGGGCCGGGGCGTCGGGGCGTCGGGTCACCAGGGCTCGGGGATGCTGACCGCCAGGCAGCGCCGGGTGCCGGGGACCGGCTGGTAGCAGGCGGACGCCTCCAGGTTGTTCGTCAGGTCGAACCGGGAGAAGGAGGCGCTGCCGCCGTTGACGCAGGTGCCGCCGCTGGTGGTCACGCCGCCGGTGACCTTGGCCGTGGCGCAGCCGACCGTGCCGGCGGTCTTCTCCACCGTGTTCAGCGAGGAGCGCTCGTCGGTGTACTGGTGGACGCCGTAACCGACCAGCCGCACGCCGGGGCGGGTCACCGTGTACTGGAACGCCGTCGACGTGTAGTACGACCAGCTCGCGCCGGTGCCCACCGTCCGCAGCTCGGGATCGGCGGACGAGCCGGGGACGAACATCGCGAAGCCCTTGTCGTGGGTGTTCGTGTCCGGCACCGTCCGGTAGACGATCACCAGCAGTCCCTGGTCGAAGCTGCCGGTGGAGTAGGTGAGGTGGCTGCCGTTGCCGCAGGTGGTCCGGTCGGCCACGTAGCCGACGCCGGCGGCGTACAGCAGGACGCGGGCGCAGCGGCCGTCCTCGGCGGTGTCCTCGATGGTGCCGACCGTGGCGGCGGTGCCGGCGTTGTCGGTCGCGTAGCCGGTCAGCCGCACCCCGGGCAGGGTGCCGGCGTACTGGTAGGCGGTGGGATGGTAATAGCTCCACGAGGCCGACCAGCCGCTGCCGGAGGGCAGCGCGAACGCGGGCGCGGCGGGCAGCAGGGCGGCGGCCAGCGCGACGACCAGCGCCACGACCAGCCTCCCGCCGGTCGACCGCCGTCGGGGGTACGTCTTCATCGATCCTCCGATCTCCAGGACGCGCGGACACCCGGCGTCAGGGACCAGGCTGACCGAGGAGGCCGACCGCGGCGGTCGCTCGGTCCCCAAGCGGACAGGCGGATCGACGTCAGTCGTGGGTGCGGGGCGAGGCAGCGCCCGCCGACAGCCGGCCGCGACGGGGGGTGGCGCGGGACGCGTTGACTCGATAAGCCAGACTCGGCCGGAGCCCCGCACCCCCGCCCGATCCCCTCGCGGCGCAGCCCGCGCCCCCGACCAGACGGCTGGAGCACATGCCCGACACCCTCCCGATCTGGCTGGTCGGCGGCGTGCTGCTGGCGGGGGCAGGCTTCGCGACGACCCTGCTGCCCCGGCTGCGGGCCCGCGGGCAGGAGCGCTCGCTCGCCTGGTCCACCGCCCGGGCGGCGATCGACAGCGCGGCCGTCAGCCGGGACGCGGCGGCCGGCCGGGTGCCCGAGGCCGAGCAGTTGCTGGCCCGCGCCGAGTCGATCGCCGCCGACGGCGGCGGGGCGACGGCGGCCAGGGCGGCGACGGGATACGCGAGGGAGGCCGACCTGCTGTGGCGGACGCGCGGATGAGCCGCCGCCGGTACGAGCTGCTGCGCTGGGCGCTGCTCGGCGTCGCCGTGGTCGTCCTGGTGGTCTTCCTGCTCGCCCAGCGGCAGAGCGTCGACGTCAGCTACGGCCGGTCGCCGTCGTCCACCGCCACGATCGAGGAGGGGTCGGCGGGCGAGCTGAGCGGGGCGAGCGTGCCGTCGGTGGCCGAGATGACCGCGATGGTGGACGCCGACCCCGTGGTGCGGCTCCCCGGCTCGGTGGCGCGCTGGAACGAGGAGCGGGTCCGGGAGGCCGCCGGCGACCGGCCGGTGCGCATCCTGGTCGCGCCGCCCGGCCTCGACGAAGAGGAGCGCGAGCGGGTCCGGGACGTGGAGAACGCCACCATCCGGGTCATCGGCACCGAGGTCAGCGGCGGGCTCTACCGGTCCGTGGCCGACACCCTGCCGGGCTGGCGGGCCCAGTTCGCCACCGGCGACGTGACGGATCTGCTGGTGGGGCTGATCGCCGGGCTGCGGGACGCGCCCGCCCCGCCCGACCGCGACGAGCTCCGGTGGCGCGAGCCCACCGACCGGGAGCTGGCCGCCGTCGCCGCCGACCTGCGGGCGACGGGCGTGCACATCGGGCCCGGGGCCACCCTCACCGGCGTCCCCGGCGAGGCCGCGCGGAACGCCTTCCCGGACGGGGTCAAGGTGGTGGCGCTGCCCGCGCAGCCGTACGGCGAGCCGGTCCCCCGGTACGGGCCCGCGCTGACCGGGCTCATCCCGGACACGCCGATCGTGGTGATGTACGGCCTCTGGATCGAATACCACGGCCCGGCGGCGGCGGACTTCGCGGAGCTGGCCGGGGCGAGCTTCTACGGTCAGCTGGCCGCCCGGCTCAGCCGGTACGACTACCCGCAGGGCAACGTGCTGACGGTCTGGCTGAACCGGGTCACCGACCTGCGCTACGCGGGCCTGTTCGACCGTGAGCTGCCGTACCGGCCGGTCGACCCGCTGCGGGTGGCGCTGCCCGCCCTGCCGTGGATCTTCGCGGGCTGCGTGGCGGCGTTCCTGGTCCTGTCGGTCCGCTCGCTGCGCCGGACGGACGGCCCGGCCGACGTCCGGCGGGGCGGCGCGCCGGCCCGGTTGGCCGGGCTCACCGCGCTGGCCGTCGAGGTGTCCCTGCTGACCGACGCCCGCAGCAACCCGGCCCTGACCCGGGGCCTCGTCAAGCTGGGGGCCGCCCGCGCGGCGCTCGACGAGGGGCTGCCCGACCGGCACGTGCGTACGCTGCTCGCCGAGGCGGCCACCGAACTGGACGACACCGCCCGCGCACTGGGCATCCCCAGCTACCGTCCGGACCGCTACCTGCGGGGCAGGCTGTCGTGACAGCGTCCGTACGTCGACGGCTCGGCGACCTGGTCGGCACGCCCTTCGGCCTCGCGGTCCTGGCCTGCGCGGTCCTGGCGGGCTGGGCGCTGTGGACCGGCGGGGCGCTGGACGGCCCGATCGCCCGCGAGGTCCGCACCTCGTCGGTGTACGCCGCGCCCGGCGTCGACCTGGACCGGGCGGCGGCGCAGCGGGTCATCGGCAACCGTCGGCTGGTCGTGGTCCTGCTGGAGCCGGACGCCGACCTGCGGGACGCCTGCCGTGAGGTCGAGCACGCCGCCGACGGCACCCTCGTGCTGGTGATGAGCCGCGACGGCGACGAGTACGACACCTACGGCTGCGCGCTGATCCCCGACCGCGACGACGACAACTTCGGCCGGGCCATGGTCGCGGAGATGACCATCAGTCGGGGCGTCGACACCTTCGCCGACCGTCCCCTGGAGGCGCTGAAGGTCGTCACCGTCAACTACGACCTGCTGGTGAAGGCCGGCACGGTGCCCGACGGGGCCCGTACGATCAGCCCGTCGCTGCCCCGCTTCGTGCTCGCGGCCGCGGCCGTCCTGGCCGTCGTCGCCGGCGCGGCCACGCTCTGGGTCGGCGGGCGCCGCGCCGGCCGCCTCGCCGCCGCCCGGCGCCACCGGCGCGACGAGAGCGCGGACGCCCGCAGCGCGCTGGGCGCCGCCGCCGCCGTCCTGGCCCAGCAGATCATCGACCTGGACCAGCGGTACGCCCGCGCGGTCCGCCGGGCCGGCGACGACCCGGAGTTCGCCCGGAAGTACCTCAAGCTGACCACCGACTACGCCGCGCTGCTCGACCGCCTCGCCGCCGTCGACGGGACCGACGAGGCCGGGGTACGCGAGCTGACCGGGCGCGTCGAGTCGCTGAACCGGAGCGCGCTGGCGCTCGCCGCGAGCCGCCCGCGTGCCCGGTCCGGCCGGGGCGGAGCGCCCCGGGCCTCCGCCGACGACGGTTCATGAGGACGGCGCCGCATCCACGGGGATGCGGCGCCGTCTTCCTGCGGCCGGCTAGCTGATCTTCCTGCGGTAGATCGCCGTCGCTGCGGCGTAGGCGGCCACGAGCATGCCGGCGCACCAGGCGAGGGCGGTCCAGATGTCGTCGCCGACCGGTTGCTGCGCGAACAGGGCGCGGAGAGTGTTCACGATGGACGTTACCGGCTGGTTGTCGGCGAACCGCGCCACCGGGCCGGGCATCGAGTCGGTGGGGACGAACGCCGAGCTGATGAAGGGCAGGAAGATCAGTGGGTAGCTGAAGGCGCTCGCGCCGTCGACCGTCTTGGCGGACAGGCCCGCAATCACGGCGATCCAGGTGAGGGCGAGGGTGAACAGGGTCAGGATGCCGGTGACGGCGAGCCAGTCGACCACGGATGCGCCGGTACGGAACCCCATGATCAGCGCGACGCCGGTGACGATCACGAGCGACGCCAGATTGGCGACGAGTGAGGTCAGGACGTGCGCCCAGAGCACGGAGGGCCGTGGGATCGGCATCGACTGGAAGCGCTCGAAGATGCCGCCCTGCATATCGAGGAACAGGCGGTACGCCGTGTAGGCGATGCCGGAGGCGATCGTGATGAGCAGGATGCCCGGGAGCATGTAGTTGATGTACGACTCGTCGGAACCGGTGTCGATGGCTCCTCCCAGCACGTACACGAAGAGGAGCATCAGCGCTACCGGGGTGACCGCCGTGGTGATGATGGTGTCCGGGCTGCGCAGGATGTGACGCAGGGAGCGGCCGGTGAGGGTTCTGGTGTCGCTGAGGACGTGGGTGGTCATCGGGATTCCTCTCCTGCCGACACGGCTTCCGTGCCGGGGTGGCCGACGAGGGCGAGGAAGACCTCCTCGAGGGTGGGCTGCTTCTCGACGTACTCGACCTTGGCGTTCGGGATGAGCTGCTTCAGCTCGGCGAGGGTGCCGTTCTGGATGATCGTGCCCTGGTGCAGGATCGCGATCCGGTCGGCGAGTTGCTCGGCCTCGTCGAGGTACTGGGTGGTCAGCAGGATGGTCGTGCCGTCCTTGGCGAGCTGCTTCACCGTCTGCCAGACCTCGATGCGGGCCTGCGGGTCGAGGCCGGTGGTCGGCTCGTCGAGGAACACGACCGGCGGGTTGCCGACCAGGCTCATCGCGATGTCCAGTCGCCGGCGCATGCCGCCCGAGTACGTCGCCGCCCGGCGGTTCCCGGCGTCGGTGAGCGAGAAACGGGCGAGCATGTCGTCGGCGACCGCACCGGGGTTCTTCAGGTGGCGGAGCTTCGCGACCAGGACCAGGTTCTCCCGGCCGGTGAGCACTCCGTCGACGGCGGCGAACTGGCCCGTCAGACTGATCGACCTGCGTACCTCGCCCGGAGCCGAGGAGACGTCGAAGCCATGGACGGTCGCGGTGCCGGTGTCCGCCTTCAGCAGCGTCGACAGGATGCGCACAAGCGTGGTCTTTCCGGCGCCGTTCGAGCCGAGCAGTGCGAAGATGCTCCCCGCCGTCACCTCGAAGTCGACGCCCCGCAGCACGTGCAGGTCCTGATAAGACTTGGTGATGCCCCGCACGCTGATCGCGGGTTCGCGCGTCCTGGTGGTCATGGCCTCTTCTCTCCCCTGGTGTCGCCGGTGGCGGCGTCGATCGCCGTTCGGAGGCGCTCGCGTTCCTTGTCGATCCACTGCCTGCCGGAGTACGCCTGCACGAACGTCTCGGCGAACTCGACCGGGTCGTCACCGACGATGGCGCGGACGGGCGTGTTGTCGGCGGCCGCACGCTCCCAGAGGTCGACGAAGTCGCCGAGCATCGTGACGAGGGTGTTCCCGTCGACGATCCCGCCCTGGTACATGAAGTACCGCTGGAGGGCCTTGGCCGCGCTGCGGTGCGGCTCCGGCAGGGCCTCCATGCGGGCCATGTGCTGCCTGTACTGCTTCTTCTGGTCGAGCGACCCGATGAGCGTCTCGATCCACTTCGCGGCCATGGTCATGCTCCTTCGTCCTGTGGGTTGTCGTTGTCGCGAAGTTGCTCGATGCGCTCCGTGAGGACGTGCCACGTCCCCCAGAACTCGGCGAGCTGTTCCCGCCCCTTCGCGTTGAGCGAGTAGACCTTCCGCGGGGGCCCCTTCTCGGAGGGAACCCTCTCCACGTCGACGAACCCGCGTTGCTCGACGCGGACGAGCAGCGCGTAGATGGTGCCTTCCGCGATGTCCGTGAATCCGCGGTCGCGCAGCCACGCGGTGATCTCGTAGCCGTACGCGGACCTGCGGGCCAGGATCGCCAGGACGATGCCTTCGAGAGTGCCCTTCAGCATCTCTGTCATCTGGTTGCCCACGCCTTCATCTCCTCGCTACCAAGCGACGCTTACTACCGGTAGAAAGTAGCACTAGGTACCGGTAGATAGCAACGCTGAATACCGAGCGCTTTCAGGACGCGTCCTCGGCGCCGGAGTTCACCGCGCGCCGAGTCGTTCGCGCCAAGACGGCGGGGTGAGCGAGCCGATCAACAAGGCCGGGACGACCGCAGGCGGTAGGACACGGGGACCCTCATCGCCACGAGCTGTTCCTCGTACGCGGCTCTTCGAGGACGACCCGGACCAGGTGGCGGACCGCCTCGACCGGGCGGCGGGTCGTGCTGCTGCGGACTCAGTGCGGACCGAGGGCAGTGGGTCCGAACCTCACTGCGGTGCGTCCGGGTCGCCAACAGCATGGCTGACCTGGGAAAACGGCTGGTGGGGCGGACGGGACTCGAACCCGTGACCGATCGATTATGAGTCGACTGCTCTAACCGGCTGAGCTACCGCCCCGGCACCGCGCCGGATCTTATCCCGCCCGGTGGACCACCGGCCAGCACGAACCGGCGCCGTCGCTCATCGGCGTCGCCGGCGCGGCAGCACGATGGGCTACGCGAGGATAACAGCGAGCAGCCGGCCGACGTCGGCCCGCACCCGTCCGGCCCGCCGCCGTCAGGAGCCCGTACGCAGCGCCGACAGGACGGCCCCGGCGGCGCGCCAGCCGCTGGCCAGCGCGCCCTGGATGGAGGGGCTGTCGCGGTGGTCGCCGGCCACGAAGAGGCCCTCCCCCAGCGCCACCGGCTTGCGCAGCCGCCCCTGCGGCGGCGGCGCGGCGGGCAGCGCGTCGGGGATCGACACCGTGGTCAGGTGGGTCCAGTCCGCCGTGGACCGCCCGTAGAGCCGGGTCAGCTCCGCCCGCACCGTGGGCTCGGGCGGGGCCGACGGGCCGACGACGGAGGTGGCGACCAGGTGCCGCCCGGCCGGCGCGTACGTGGGCGCGGCCCGGCTGACGACCACCGTGTTGGCGAGGATCTCCCGCCGGTCGCCGTCGACCAGCAGGATCGGCTCGTCGAGCGGCGCCTCCGGCGCGCTGTGGTAGTACGTCGTGTAGCTGTGGGTGCGTACCGTCGGCAGAGCTGGCAGCAGCGTGGTCGCCGTCGGCGGGTCGACGGCGACCACGACGGCGCGGCAGCGGATGTCGCCGGCCTGGGTGCGGACCCGGCCGGGCGACACCGCCGAGACCGGGGTGTCCAGGTCGATCAGCTCGGCCGGCAGCGGGTCGGCCACGGCGTGGGGCAGCGCGGCCATCCCCTCGGCGGGCAGGCCGATCCGGCCCCGGACGAACGACCGCAGCACCATCGCCAGCACGTGGCTGGAGGTCGCCAGCTCCCGTTCGACGAAGACGCCGGAGAGGAACGGCCGCAGCAGCTCCTCGATGATCGCGTCGGAGAGGCCGGCGCGACGCAGCGCGGTCTCGGTGGTGGTCTCCGGCGCGGCGAGCAGCCGTCCCTTCGGCAGGGTGGCGCAGCCGGTGGCGAGGGCGGCGAAGCGCAGCCGGTCGAGCAGCGAACCGACGCCGGCCAGCGCGGTGCCGGGCGCGGCGGTGGGCTCGCGCAGCGGGTTGACCAGGCGGTCGAGCCGGTCGCCCCTGCGCACCAGCACGCCGGCGGTGAAGTGGCCCAGCCGCAGCCGGTCGACGTCGAGCAAGGTGCCGAGCCGGGGGTAGGCGGTGTTGAGCACCTGGAAGCCGCGGTCCAGCAGGTAGCCGTCGACCGCGTCGGTGGCGACCCGGCCGCCGAGCCGGCCGCCGGCTTCCAGCAGCCGCCACGGCACGCCGGCGCGGTGCAGCCGCCGGGCCGCCGCCAGGCCGGCCAGGCCGCCGCCGACGACGACCACGTCGGTCTCAGCGAGCATGCCGCGCCTCCCGCTCACCGTTCGTCCGGGACAGTCGGCCCGGCCACCAGATCTTGGGGCCGATGTCGTACGACAGCGCGGGCACCAGCAGCGAGCGGACGACGACGGTGTCGAGCAGCACCCCGACCGCGACCGCGACGCCCAGCTCGACGAGCACCACCAGCGGCAGTACGGCGAGCGCGGAGAAGGTCGCGGCGAGCACGATGCCGGCGGAGGTGATCACGCCGCCGGTGACGGCGAGCCCGGTCAGCACGCCGGCCCGGGTGCCCCGCCTGGCGGACTCCTCGCGGACCCGGCTCATCAGGAAGATGTTGTAGTCGATGCCGAGGGCGACCAGGAAGACGAAGGCGAAGAGCGGGAACGAGGCGTCCACGCCGGGGAAGTCGAAGACGTACCGGAAGACCAGCGCGCAGAGGCCGAGGGTGGCGGCGAAGCTCAGCAGCACCGTCGCGATCAGCAGGAGCGGCGCCAGCAGCGCCCGCAGCAGCAGGGCCAGGATGATCGCGATCACCACCAGCACGACCGGGATGATCACGTTCCGGTCCCGCGTCGAGGCGTCGGACGTGTCCACGTTGATCGCCGTGAAGCCGCCGACCACGGCGTCGGAGCCGGGTACGCCGTGCACCGCCACCCGCAGGTCGCGGATCGTGCGCTCGGCGCCGTCGGAGTCCGGCGGGTCGGCGAGCGTGGCCTCCAGCTGCACCGTGCCGTCGACGACCTTCGGTGGGGCGTTCGGGTCGGGCGGGCCGCTTCGCTCGCCGGCGACCGGCCGCACGGCGGCCACCCCCGGCACGCCCTGGGCGACCTCGGCGACCCGCCGCGCGGTCTCCTGGTTGGTGAAGATGGTGGCGGGGCTGCCGGTGCCGGCCGGGTAGTGCCGGGCGATGACCTCCTGGCCGGCGACGGAGTCGGTGCGCTCGGTGAACAGGTCGGTCTGGCCGAGCGTGGTCGCGCCGAGCTGCGTGACGCCCAGCGCGAGCGCGGCCAGCGCGAGGGTGGTGAGCACCCAGACGGGCCGGGCCCGCCGGGCGACGAAGCCGGCGATCCGGCTCCAGATGCCGTGCTCGGCGCGCGGGTCGGCCTGGTCGGCCGCAGGCCGGCGCGGCCAGAACGCCCACCGCCCGCCCAGCACCAGCAGGGCGGGCAGGAAGGTCAGCATCACCAGCAGGGTGGCGCCGATGCCGATGGCGGCGACGGGGCCGAGCGCGCGGTTGGAGTTCAGGCTGGACAGCAGCAGGCAGAGCAGGCTGACGATGACGGTGCCGCCGGAGGCGACGATCGCCGGCGCGGCGCCCTTCCAGGCGGTGCGCATCGCGTCCCAGGGGCGCTCGTGCCGGTGCAGTTCCTCGCGGTAGCGCGCGACCAGCAGCAGCGCGTAGTCGGTGCCCGCGCCGAAGACGAGCACGGTGAGGATGCCCTGGGCCTGCCCGTTGAGCTTGATCACGTCGGCGTCGGCGAGCAGGTAGACGAAGACGGCGGCGAGCGCGAAGGACATCCCGGCGGCGAGCAGCGGGAACAGCCACAGGACCGGGCTGCGGTAGACGACGAGCAGGATGACCAGCACCACGCAGAGCGTGACGACCAGCAGGGCGCCGTCGATGGCGGAGAAGACCTCGATCAGGTCGGCGAGCAGGCCGGCGGGGCCGGCCACGTCCACGGTGAGCCCGTCGCGGTCGCCACCGGCGATGTCGCGCAGTTCCTCGACGATCTCACCGATGCGTTCGCCGCCGGCGTCGTCGTCGATCGGCACCACCACCTGGAGGGCCTGTCGGTCCTCGCTGGGGATCGGCGGTGGCAGCGGGCCGACGACGCCGGGCACCTCGGCGAACCGGGCGGCGTCGGCGGCGGCCCGTCGGGTGTCGGCCTCGGTGATGCCGGTGGGCCGTTCGTAGACCACCAGGGCGGGGGTGGTCTCCCGCTCGACGAAGCGCCCGGCCAGCTCCTGCGCCCGGGTCGCCTCGGCGTCGGCGGGCAGGAACGAGGCGTTGTCGTTCGTCGCGACCTCGCCGAGCCTGCCCGAGAACGGCCCGGCGACCGCCCCGACGACCAGCCACGCGAGCACGACCGCCACGGCGGCGAGCGTGATCCTGCCGTGGCCACCTCTTCCGGGCATCCGCACCCACTCCAAGAATCGACGCACCGATCGACGCAGATGGAGCCTAAGTCGACACCGCCCATCCTGCCGGGCAAGAGCGCCCGGGGTGGCCGAAACCCGGCCCCTCCGACGGCCGGCACCTCGACGGGCGCGGCTACGACAAACGCCCGCCGGCGGGGCCGACGGGCGTCAGGTGTGGAAGCTCCCCCGTTTGGACTCGAACCAAAAACCTGCCGGTTAACAGCCGGCTGCTCTGCCAATTGAGCTACGGGGGACCGTTGCGTCGTCCGGGGCGGATCTCCCCGCTCCGTGCGACGGGGACAAGAGTACAGGATTCCAGGGGGTGTTGGTCCAGGGGGTTACCCCCGTCGTCCGTGCCCCGCCGACACGACAATAAACCAGACAAATCGTCATCACGGCACAAGGAGGCATGAGCGGAGAGCAGGATGGGTAGTTAGCTGCGGACAGAGGAGACAGGCGCGATTTGGTCGCCTCCGGCGGGGTAACCGCCGGACGACGGCGCGTCAGGTACGGAAGGAGCCGCCATGCGCGGAAAGATCATGTTTCTTGGCGGGCTGGCTGCGGGATTCGTCCTGGGCGCCCGTGCCGGTCGGGAGAAGTACGAGGAGCTGGTGATCCGGGGCCGCAAGGTGCTCGACCACCCGACCGTCCAGGAGGCGGCCGGTGTCGCGCAGGCCCAGGCGACCCGCCTCTACAGCGAGGGCAAGGACAAGCTCGGCCAGTCGAAGCTGGGCGAGAAGCTGAGCAGCAACGGCAGCAAGCAGGAGCTCACCGCCGCCGACGACGCGTTCGCCGGCACGCCGGCCACGGTGGGGGCGAAGGCGAGCTCCGGCTCGTCCAGCACCGGCTCGACCCCCGGGTCGACGTCGGCCAGCACCACGCCCCGCAGCAAGCCGTCCAGCTCGGGCACCAACGGCAGCACCCTCTGATCGCACCTCCGAGCGGGTCGGTCGCCATCCGGTGACCGACCCGCTCGTGTGTGCCGGGCCCAGGGTGCGGGCCGGCTCAGTCCCTGCCGGTGAAGGCGGCGTCGAAGGCGACGGCCCAGGGTGCGGCCGTCCGCGGCCCGACTCAGTCCCTGCTGCTGAACGCGGCGTCGAAGGCAGCGGCCGGGGCGTCGAAGGCGAGCCGGCGGACGAACCGCAGGGCCTCCGGGGCGCCGACGAGGCGGTCCATGCCGGCGTCCTCCCACTCGATCGAGATCGGGCCGGAGTAGCCGATCGCGTTCAGCGCCCGGAAGCAATCCTCCCAGGGCACGTCGCCGTGGCCCGTGGAGACGAAGTCCCAGCCGCGCCGCATGTCCGCCCACGGCAGGTGCGAGGCGAGCCGGCCCCGCCGCCCGTCCCCCGTACGCACCTTCGCGTCCTTGCAGTCGACGTGGTAGATCCGGTCGGCGAAGTCGAAGATGAAGTTCACCGGGTCCAGCTCCTGCCAGACGAAGTGCGACGGATCCCAGTTCAGCCCGAACGCGGGTCGGTGCCCGACCGCCTCCAGCGCCCGCCTGGTCGTCCAGTAGTCGTACGCGATCTCGCTCGGGTGGACCTCGTGGGCGAAGCGCACCCCGACGGAGTCGAAGACGTCGAGGATCGGGTTCCACCGGTCGGCGAAGTCCTGGTAGCCGCGCTCGATCATCGACGGGGGCACCGGCGGGAACATCGCCAGCGTGTGCCAGATCGACGACCCGGTGAAGCCGACGACGGTGTCGACGCCGAGCTTCGCCGCCGCCCGGGCGGTGTCCTTGATCTCCTCGGCGGCCCGGCGGCGTACGCCCTCGGGCTCGCCGTCGCCCCAGATCCTGGCCGGCAGGATGCCCTGGTGCCGCTCGTCGATCGGGTGGTCGCAGACGGCCTGGCCGACGAGGTGGTTGGAGATCGCGAAGACCTTCAGGTTGTGCTTGGCGAGGGTCTCCCGCTTCCGCTCGACGTACGAGTCGTCGGCGAGCGCCCTGTCGACCTCGAAGTGGTCGCCCCAGCAGGCGATCTCCAGCCCGTCGTAGCCCCACTCGGCGGCGAGCCGGCAGACCTCGTCGAACGGAAGGTCGGCCCACTGGCCGGTGAAGAGCGTGATGGGTCGCGCCATGGTGCTTCTCCCCTGTGGTGATGGGGGATTCCGTGGATGCGTGACCGGGGCGAGGTGACCGGCCGGGCCGGTGCGCGGCGGGCCGCTGCGGAGCGCCGGTGGGTGCGGGTGCGCACCTGGACCCGCCGGGTTGCGCCTCCCGCCGGTCACCGGCAACCGCCACGGTCGCCGACCCCACTCTAGGACCGCCGGGCCCCCCACGAAAGCCCCGCCCCGCGATCCCGCGGTCCGCGCCCGGCACGGTGTGCACACCCGGAACGGACAGCCGCAGGATCGCGGGGCAGGGCGGGAGGGTCAGCGGATCAGGGCAGGGTCCACTTCTGGTTGGCGCCGGTGTGGCAGGTCCACAGGTGCACGACCTGCCCGTCGGCCGGGTTGTTGCCCGAGACGTCCAGACACTTACCGGCCTGCGGATTCTTCAGCGTCCCGTCCGCCTGGGCCGACCAGTTCTGCGCACCCGTCCCGTTGCACGTCCACAACTGGATCTTCGTCCCGTCCGCCGACGCACCACCCGAGACGTCCAGACACTTGCCCAGCGCCTTCACCGTCGAGCTCGGCGTCACCGTCCACGTCTGCGCGGCGGTGCCGTTGCAACCGTAGATCTGGATCTGGGTGCCGTCGGCCGTGGCGCCGTTGCGTACGTCCAGGCACTTGCCGCCCAGGCCGCGGATCGGGCCGACGCCGCCGCTGCCGCCGGACCTGACCAGGGTGAAGTCGTCTACGTCGAAGAGCCCCGTGCCCGAGCCGGTGAAGGTCAGGTGGAGCGTGCCGGTGCCGGACGGCACACCGGAGAGGGCGGCCGTGACGTCGGCGAAGGTGTTCCAGCCGCCGGTGTTGGGCACCGCCACCGAGCCGAGGACGGTGCCGGTCGCGGAGCCCGTACGCACCTGGATGGTGCCGCCCGGCCCGCCGGAGACCACCCGCGCCCGCAGCGACGTCGTGCCGGTCAGGTCGAGCCCGGCGTACGCGGCCCAGTCCCCCGGGTCGATGTGGCCGAGGGTCTGCCCGCCGTTCGCGCCGGCCTTGGTGAACGGCGAGACCCCGGAGGCCGAGCTGAACGCCTCGGCCTGGACGGTGTTCCCGACCGGCGGGTTGCCGCCGAGTTCCCTGATCCGGATGTTGCGGAACGAGGCGTCGTCGCCGGTGCCGTGGTTCTGCAGGCCGATGTGGCCGGCGAGCGAGCGGACCGGGTCGGTGTTGGTGAAGTCGTTGATCTTCACACCGTTGAGGAAGACCTGGAGGCGCTCGCCCTCGACGAGCAGCTCGTAGGTGTTCCACTCCCCCGGCGGGTTCAGCGCCGCGTCGCGGGCGGCGATGTCGGCGGACTTGAAGGTGTAGACGGCGCCGGTCGTGCGGTCGGCCGCGTCGGTGGCGTCGATCTGCACCTCGTAGCCGTTGTCGACGGCCGACCAGGGATCGCTGGAGACCGGGAAGCCGATGAAGACGCCGGAGTTGTCGTCACCGGCGAGCCGCCAGTCCAGCTTCAGCGAGTAGTTGGTGAACTGCTTCGCGCTGTACCAGTACAGGCCCATCCCGCCGACCGAGGTGAGGGTGGCGTCGGAGTTGGTGAAGCTGCCCGGCCCGGCCTGGGACCAGCCGGTGGTCGAGCCGTTGTAGAGCGGCGTGTAGCCGGTCTCGGGCCGGCAGTCGGCCTTGGCCCGGCCGGCCGCGTACCGGATGCCGCCGAGCAGGTGGGCGCGGAAGGCCGGCTCGGCGTACGACGCCTGGGTGTGCCCGCCGCCGGTGTAGAAGGACCGGCCGCCGCTGTGGGTCTTGCACCAGGAGTGCGGGTGGTCGGCGCCCATCGAGCCGCCCGTGTAGGACGACTCGTCGAGGGTGGCCAGCACGCGGGCCGTGGAGCGGGCGTTGGTCTGGTAGTTGTACCACTCGTCGGTGCGGTTCCAGGTCTGCGGCAGGTGCGCGGTGGCCGCGTGCGCCCGGTTCTCCACCTTCACGTTCGCCGGCTGGATGGCCGGGTGCGAGGCGAAGTACGCCCCGACCAGGTTGCCGTAGAACGACCAGCCGTACTCGGTGTCGGCGGCGGCGTGCACGCCGACGTATCCGCCGCCGGCACCGATGTACGCCTCGAAGGCGGCCTGCTGCGCGGCGTCGAGCACGTCGCCGGTGGTGTTGAGGAAGACCACCGCCTCGAAGCGGGACAGGTTGGCGGTGGTGAACTGGGCGGCGTCCTCGGTGGCGGTGACGGTGAAGTTGTTGGCCGCGCCGAGGTCGCGGATCGCCTGGGTGCCGACCGCGATGGAGTCGTGCCGGAAGCCTGCCGTCTTGGAGAAGACCAGCACGTCGTACGGGGCGTCGGCGGCGCTGGCGGGGGTGGCCGGGGTGGTGCAGGCGAGGACGGCGAGGACGGCGGTGGCCGCGCCGAGGAGGGGTCGGAGGAGTCTGCGCATGTCGCTCTCCAATTGCCGGGGCTGGTCGACGGCCCGCCGGGGCGGGGAGGGGCACGGCGGCCCCTCCCCGCCTCAGGTCAGGGCAGGGTCCACTTCTGGTTGGCGCCGGTGTGGCAGGTCCACAGGTGCACGACCTGCCCGTCGGCCGCGTTGTTGCCCGAGACGTCCAGACACTTACCGGTCTGCGGATTCTTCAGCGTCCCGTCCGCCTGGGCCGACCAGTTCTGCGCACCCGTCCCGTTGCACGTCCACAACTGGATCTTCGTCCCGTCCGCCGACGCACCACCCGAGACGTCCAGACACTTGCCCAGCGCCTTCACCGTCGAGTTCGGCGTCACCGTCCACGTCTGCGCGGCGGTGCCGTTGCAACCGTAGATCTGGATCTGGGTGCCGTCGGCCGTGGCTGCGTTGCGCACGTCCAGACACTTGCCGCCGAGCCCGACGAGCGGGCCGGTGCGGACCCCCGCCGTGCCCGTGGTGAAGGCGAACGTGTCCACGTCGTAGAGCGCGCCGGTGCCGGTGCCGGCGAACGTGAGGTAGAGGGTGCCGGTGCTGGCCGGCGCGCCGGAGATGCTGCCGCTGACGGTGGTGAACGCGTCCCAGGCGCCGGTGACCGGGACGGTCGCGGAGCCGAGCACGGTGCCCGTGGGCGAGCCGACCCGCACCTGGAGGGTGCCGCCGGCCCCGGCCGAGGAGACCCGGGCGCTGAACGAGGTCGCGTTGTCGATCCGGTACCGCTCGAACGCGATCCAGTCGCCGTTGTTGATGTCGCCGACGGTCTTGCCGCCCTCGGCGGTGCCCTTGTCGAAGGTGCCGACGCCGGCGGAGGTCTTGAAGTGCTCCGCCTGGCGCTTGCGCGGCTGGAGGGTGTGCTGCCTGTGCGTGGTCAGCCCGCCCGCGTCGGTGTACTCGGCGTCGAAGACGGCGAAGATGTTCGCCGCGTCGTCGTGTTCGCCGTCGACGGGGATGGTGATCGAGCCCGAGCAGCCGTTCTTCGAGGTGATCTGGTGGCCGTGGCTGTCGTGGCCCAGCACGTACGTCATCTTGACCTTGGCGCAGTCGATGGCGCCGTCCTCGGGGTCGGTCACGGTGATGCTGAACGGCACGGTGTCGCCGTAGCTGAACAGCCTGCCGTCGGCCGGGCTGTTGATCGTGACCGTGGGCGCGGTGTTGCCGACGCCGATCTGCACGTTCGCCGTGCCGGTGGCGCCCTGCGGGTCGCGTACGGTCAGCGTGACCTGGTAGGTGCCGTTGGCGGTGTACGTCTTGCTGGGGTTGGCCGCCGTCGAGCCGGTGCCGTCGCCGAACGCCCAGGAGTACGTGAGCGCCCCGCCCTCCGGGTCGCTGGACCCGGCCGAGGAGAAGTTGACGGTCAGCGGGGCCGCGCCGGAGGTCTTGTCGGCCGCGGCGACGGCGGTCGGCGCCCGGTTGCCGCCCGCGATGTAGTCGTAGCGGTAGAGCGCCGAGTTGGCGTCGCCGTTGAAGTACCCGGTGCCGTAGTCGAGGACGTAGAGCGCGCCCTCCGGCCCGAACGCCATGTCCATGACCTGCTTGCCGTTCCACGGGAACGTGTCGATGCCGGCCGGGGAGCCGTCGGCGTTGAGGTGGATCGGCTTCACCCAGCCCCGGCCGAGTTCGCCCGCGAAGAACTGGCCGTCGAAGGACTGCGGGAACTTGGTGGTGGAGTTGAGCGCGGCGTCGTACCGGTAGACCGGGCCGGCCATCGGCGACTCGGAGCCGCCACCGAACTCGGGCGGGCTGCCGGCGTCGCCGGCGTACCGGATCCAGGCCGGCTTCGCCCCCGGCAGGGTGGGCAGGCCGGTGTTGCGGAACGAGTTGTTGGTCGGCCCGCCGGTGCAGTTGTACTTGGCCCCGGCCGTGCCGGCGGCGAAGTCCCACTCGGCGTACGTCTCGGTGGCGGTGTTGGTGCCCGTGCAGTACGGCCAGCCGTAGTTGCCGGGCCCGGTGATCCGGTTGAACTCGACCTGGCCGCTGGGGCCCCGGGCGCTGGTCGTGCCGGCGTCCGGGCCGTAGTCGCCGACGTAGACGATGCCGGTGGCCCGGTCGACGCTCATCCGGAACGGGTTGCGGAAGCCCATCGCGTAGATCTCGGGGCGGGTCCGCGCGTCCGAGTCGACGAACATGTTGCCGGCCGGGATCGAGTAGGTGCCGTTGGCGTTCACCTTGATCCGCAGGATCTTGCCGCGCAGGTCGTTGGTGTTGGCCGCGCTGCGCTGCGCGTCGTACGCGGGGTTGCGGTTGGTGCGCTCGTCGAGGGGCGCGTACCCGGCCGAGTCGAACGGATTGGTGTCGTCCCCGGTGGAGAGGTAGAGGTTGCCGGCGGCGTCGAAGTCGATGTCGCCGCCGACGTGGCAGCAGATGCCCCGGTCGGCGGGCACGTCGAGGATGTCGACCCTGCTGCCGGTGTTCATCGTGAAGTCGGCGTTGAGGGTGAACCGGGACAGCCGGTTGACGCCCTGCCAGGCCGAGAAGTCGCTGCCGGTCGCCGGCGCGTCCCCGGCCGGCGTGGACAGCGGCGGCGCGTAGTAGAGGTAGATGTGCCGGTTCGTGGCGAAGTTGGGGTCGGCTCCGATGCCCTGCAACCCCTCCTCGTCGTGGGTGTAGACGGGCACCGTACCGATCACGGAGGTGGTGCCGGCGGAGTCCGTACGCCGGACCGTGCCATTGCGGGCGGTGTGCAGGACCGACCGGTCCGGCAGCACCGCGATCGTCATGGGCTCGCCGACCTCGGCGACGCCCTTGGCGAGGGTGACCTGCTGGAAGTCGGTGCCGACGACGGGGTGGGCCTCGGCCGGGGTGGGCCCGCCCAGGGTGGCCGGGCCGGCGCCGAGGGCGACCGTGCCCGCGGTGGCGGCCAGCAGCAGCGCCGAGGCGGCGCTGAGCCGTCGGCGGAGCCGGTGGATGGGGGCGTCCTGGATGGACATGGGTGTGCCGTCCCTTCCTGACGAGTGACTGCCAGGGCGGGCGCGCGCCGTCGCGCCGGATGCCGTAGCGGGGGATGCGTTCGGCCCGCCGGGTGCCGTGCCCGGCCGGTCGTGACCGGCGAGGGATGGGGGCGGACCCCATCGATCGGAGGTCACCAGTCGATGGGTTCCCGCGCCGCCGGTTCACCTCGACGAAACACATCTGCGATGGCCCCGAGATTAAGCGACGTGCATCGATGTGTCCAGCGCTTCCGCCGATCCGGCACTAACTTTCGTCGATATCGCGGAAAGTCGTTGGCGCGCAACGACTCGGCGGGGTCGGGCGGCGAGCCCGGGCAGGGCCGGCGAGCCCGGGTAGGGCCGGCGAGCCCGGGGCAGGGCGGCACGGGCCTCGGCGCTCACCGGGGCGGACGCCAGGAGTCTCCTGTTCGGAGAGGTGTGGCTGGGCCCCGTCCGCCGGCCTGACCCGGGTGGAATCCGCCGGTCCGGTGTCGACGTCGGCGGCGACGACCCCAGCCCGGCTCCCGGTGCGGGCGCGGACGGACGGGGCTGGCAGGCAGGGCCGGTCGGCGTCCCGTCCCTGCCTCCCCCGCGTCCACCGGCCGACGCGACTGCGCGCGCCGGCCGGACGTCGTGGGGTGACTCGGCCCGGCGCCGTCGCCGGGTGGTCACGGCCCTCCGGTGCGACCGGGGAATCCCGGTCCGGCCGCACCGGACGACCGTTCTGCTTGTGCGGCACCGGGCCACGCCGGCCCGGCCGCACGCCCTCCGGCGCCGACCTCGTCCCGGCCGCGGGGCGCAACCGCGGCCGGTCCCTCGCCGGTCGGCACCGGAGTCGGCTCAGGCGGCCACCGTGGCCAGGGCCGGCTCCACCTCCGTCCACGAGGAGCCCAGCTCCGCCGACCGGGTCACCGCGTCCAGCACGAGCTGGACCTGCAACCCGTCCACGAAGGAGGGGGCCGGGTCGACGCCGGTGGCGACCGCCTCGATGAAGTCCCGCGCCTGGTGGGTGAAGGAGTGCTCGTAGCCGATGATGTGCCCGGGCGGCCACCACGCGGACATGTACGGGTGCTCCCCCTCGGTCACCAGGATGCGGCTGAACCCCTGCTCGGCGGTTGGCCGCGTCGCGTCGTAGAACTCCAGCTCGTTGAGGCGTTCCAGGTCGAACGCCACCGTGCCCAGCGAGCCGTTGATCTCCACCCGCAGGGCGTTCTTGCGGCCCGTGGCGAAGCGGCTCGCCTCGTACGTGGCCAGCACGCCGCCGTCGAGCCGGGCCACGAAGACCGCCGCGTCGTCGACGGTGACGGGCCCGGTGGCCGGGCGGTGGCCGTCGGCGCCGTTCGCGTCGGCCGCCGCCAGCCCGTCCACCGCCGCCCCCGTCGCGTCCACCGTCGCCGCCAGCCCGCTCGACCCGGCCGGCAGCGGCCGCTCCTTGACGAACGTCTCGGTGACCGCGCTGACCCCGGTGATCCGCCGGCCGGTGACGTACTGGGTGAGGTCGATGATGTGCGCGCCGATGTCGCCGAGCGCGCCGGAGCCCGCCCGGTCCCGCTGCAACCGCCAGACCAGCGGGAACTGCGGATCCACGATCCAGTCCTGCAGGTACGTCGCCCGGACGTGCCGGATCACCCCGAGCCGTCCGTCGGCGACGAGCCGCCGCATGAGCGTGACCGCCGGCACCCGCCGGTAGTTGAACCCGCACATCGACCGCACCCCGGCGGCCTGCGCGGTGACCGCCGCGGCGGCCATCGCCCGGGCCTCGGCGACCGTGTTGGCCAGCGGCTTCTCGCACAGCACGTGCTTGCCGGCGGCCAACGCGGCGAGGGCGATCTCGGCATGGCTGTCCCCCGGTGTGCAGACGTCGACCACGTCGATGTCGTCGGAGGCGACCAGCTCGCGCCAGTCGGTCGTGTACGCCTCCCAGCCGAGCCGGTCGGCGGCGTCGGCCACCTTCCGGGCGTCCCGGCCGCAGATGAGCGCCAGCCGGGCCCGCGCCGGCAGGTCGTACACCCGGTTCACGGTGCGCCACGCCTGCGAGTGCGCGGCGCCCATGAACGCGTAGCCGACCATGCCGACCCGCAGTTGCCTGTCTGTCGTGGACAAGGTGGGTCTCCCCCCGTGTGTCAGAACCCGAGCTTGAGGTAGTCGCCCGCGTTCTCCTTGGTGATCGTCTCGGAGGCGAGGATGATCTCCTTGGGCACCTGGAGTTCCACCAGGTCGGACATGCCCCTGCCCTGGGCGATCAGTCGGGCCAGGGAGATCGCCGAGGAGGCCATGGACGGGCTGTAGGTGACCGTCGCCTTCAGCACCGTGTCATCCGCCTGGATCGCCTCCATCGCCTTCTTCGAGCCGGCGCCGCCGACCATGAAGAACTCCTTGCGGTTGGCCTGGTTCACCGCGGCCAGCACGCCGATGCCCTGGTCGTCGTCGTGGTTCCAGACGGCGTCGATCTTCGGCAGGGCCTGGAGCAGCTGCGCCGCCTCCTGCTGCCCCGAGTCGGCCGTGAACCGCGCCGCCCGGCGGTTGGCGACCTTGAAGCCGTTCGCCGCGAGCGTGTCGACGAAGCCCTTCGACCGCTCCTGGGTCAGCTCCAGCTCGTCCATGCCGGCGATCTCGCCGATGACCGGGTTGCTGACGCCCTTGGCCTTGAACTGCGCGATCATGTAGGTGGCGGCCGCCACGCCCATGCCGTAGTTGTCGCCCTTGATCTGGAGCCGGTAGGCCCGCGCGTCGGGGAAGGCCCGGTCCAGGTTGACCACCGGGATGCCGGCCTTCATCGCCTCCAGGCCGAACGCGTTGAGTTCCTTGCCGTCGTGCGGCAGCAGCACGATCACGTCCGGCTTCTGGGAGACCAGCGTGGCCAGCGCCGCCCGCTGGGCCGCCGCGTCGGCGCCGGCCTCGACGGTCTTGAACTCCACGTCGGAGTACGCCGCGGCCTGCGCCTTGGCGTTGTTGGTGATGGCGGCGATCCAGCCGTGGTCGGCGGCCGGCGCGGAGAAGCCGACCGTCACCCGCTTGCCGGGCTCGCTGTTGCCGCCGGGCGCGGCCGCCGCCTTGGTCTGCGCCTCGGTGGGTTCGGCCTCGTTGCTGGTGCAGCCGGCGAGCAGCACGCCGGCGCCGGCGGCGGCCCCGCCGAAGAGCAGCCGACGGCGCGACACGTCGCGACTGTGCTGGGTCATGACGACCTCCTGGGTAGGCGGTGGTGGGAGGAGATTCGCGGTACGGGACGGGAAGAGGGCGTACGGGGCCCGGCCACCGTCGCTCGGGTGGCCCGGACGCTGTGCGGGTGCGGGTGCTTGCGTTGGCGGGTGCGGGCGGGTGGAACGGGATCAGGTGGTGGTGGGCCGGTTGCGGCCGAGGAACTGGGTGAGGCTGCGGAACTGGACCTGCTGGACCAGGACGGCGGCGACGATGATGCCGCCCTTGACCATGTTCTGGGCCTCGGTGGAGAGACCGTTGATCGCGAAGAGGTTGGTGATGGTGGCGAAGATGACCACCCCGAGCAGGGAGCCGACGATGGTGCCCCGCCCGCCGCTGAGCAGCGTGCCGCCGATGATCGCGGCGGCGATCGCGTCCAGCTCGTAGAGGTTCGCCATCGCCGCCTGGGCCGAGTTGGCCTGGGCGGTGAGCATGATGGCGGCGATGCCGCAGCAGAGGCCGGAGAGCGCGTAGAGCAGCACGGTGTGCCGCCTGACGTTGATGCCGGCGAGCCGGGCCGCCTCCGGGTTGCCGCCGACGGCGACCGTACGCCGGCCGAACGTGGTGCGGTTGAGCAGCATCCAGCCGGCGGCCACCACGGCGGCGAGGATGTAGACCAGCAGCGGGATGCCGAGCAGGTCGTTGCTGGCGAGACCGTTGATGAACGCGTTGCCCGACACCTGGGTCTGCTTGTCGGAGATCTCGGCGGCCAGGCCCCGGGCGGCCACCAGCATGGCGAGGGTGGCGATGAACGGCACCAGCCGCCCGTACGCGACGAGCAGCCCGTTGACCAGGCCGACCGCCAGCCCGACGGTGAGCGCGCTGAAGATCATGCCGCCGGCGCCGTAGCTCTGGGTCGCCACCGTCGTGCACCAGACCCCGGCCAGCGCGACGATCGCGCCGACGGAGAGGTCGATGCCGCCGCCGATGATCACGAACGTCATCCCGACCGTGACCACGCCGACCACGGCGGCCAGCTTGAGGATGCTCAGGACGTTGTCCCACACCCAGTCCGGGTCCGAGTAGAGGTCGGAGCGGGTGAGCGCGCCGATCACGACGAGCACCGCCAGCACCCCGACCAGGCCGAGGTTGCGCCGGGCGCCGTCGCCGCCGTCGCCCCGCCACCAGGAGAGCCGCCCCGGGGCGGCCACCTTGTGGACGGCCGCGGCCGTCTGTGTCGGGTCCACCGGCGGCGACTGCGCCGGCAGTTGCGCCGCCCGCTGCGGCGCCACGGTGGGAGTAGGACCCTCGGTCATGCCGGCGCGCCTTCCATCAGGGACCCCGCCATGACGAGGTCGAGCACGGTGTTCTCGTCGAGTTCGCCGGCCGGGGCCTCGCGGACGACCCGCCCCTCCCGCATCACCAGCACCCGGTCGGCCAGGCCGAGCACCTCGGGGACCTCGCTGGAGACCAGCAGCACCCCGACGCCGCGCGCGGCCAGCCCCCGGATCACCTGGTAGAGCTCCGCCCGGGCGCCGACGTCGACGCCCCGGGTCGGCTCGTCGAGCAGCAGCAGGCGGGTGTCGCCGAGCAGCCAACGCCCGACCACCACCTTCTGCTGGTTGCCGCCGGAGAGGGTGCGCACCGGCCGCCGTACGTCGCGGGGGCGCAGCTCCAGGCTCCCGGCCACCCGGTCCGCCTCGGCCCGTTCCCGGCCGGCGTCGGTGAACCCGGCGCGGGCGAAGCGGGCGAAGGTCGCCAGGGTCACGTTGCGGTAGACGGGCTCGCCGAGCAGCAGTGCCTGGCTCTTGCGCTCCTCGGGGGCCATCCCCATGCCGGCCCGCACCGCCGCGCCGACGCTGCCGGGGCGCAGCGTCCGGCCGGCCATCCGTACCGAGCCGGCTTCGGGGCGGCGCGCGCCGTAGATGGTCTCCAGCAGCTCCGACCGGCCCGAGCCGACCAGCCCGGCGATGCCAACGATCTCCCCGGCCCGGACCCGGAGCGAGACGTCCGCGAACTCACCGGCCCGGGTCAGCCCCTCGACGGCGAGCAGCTCCGCGCCGCCGGGGGCGTCGGCCGGCCGGTCCGGGAAGACGTACTCGATGGTGCGGCCCGTCATCCGGCTGACCAGGTCGCGGGTCGGGGTGTCGCGGGCCGACAGGTTCGCCGCGGTGGTCCGGCCGTCCTTGAGTACGGTCACCCGGTCGCCGATCTCGCGGATCTCCTCCAGCCGGTGCGAGATGTAGATGACGGCGATGCCCTGCGCGGTCAGCTCCCGGATGATCCGGAACAGGTTGCCCACCTCGTCGTGGGCCAGCACGGCGCTCGGCTCGTCCATGATGATCAGCCGGGCCTCGTGGGAGAGCGCGCGGGCCATGCTGACGATCTGCTTGCCGGCGGCGGGCAGCGCGCGCACCATCCGCCCCGGCGGGATCTCGGCGTGGCCGAGCCGGCCGAGGATCTGCCGGGTGTGCCGGGCCATGGCGCCCCGCCGGACGAAGCCGAGCCGGCGCGGCTCGTGGCCGAGGAAGGCGTTCTCCGCGACCGAGAGGTCCTCGACCAGGTCGAGTTCCTGGTAGATCGTGGCGATGCCGGCGCGCATGGCGGCCTGCGGGTTGGCGAAGGTCGCCGGCTCGCCCCGCCACTCGACGAGCCCGGAGTCGGGCCGGTGCACCCCGGCGAGCACCTTGATCAGGGTGGACTTGCCGGCGCCGTTCTGCCCGAGCAGGCAGTGCACCTCGCCCGCCCGCACCTCCAACTGCACCCCGTCCAGGGCGCGTACGCCGGGAAAGGTCTTGACCACGTCGGTGAGGCGCAGGACCACCTCGCCCGCGACGGCGTCGGCGGGGGCCTCGACCAGCGGGGCGGACGCCCCCGGCGCCGAGCCGGCGAAGGCCGGCTCCCCGGACCGGGGCGCGGTCTCCTCCTCGCGCCCGGTCACGACGCCTCCGCGAAGGCGACGTCGCTGGCGAGCACGGCCGCGCCGGCGACGCCGGCCCGTGGACCGAGTTCGGAGAGGACGACGGGCAGGTTGCCGGTGGCCAGCGGCAGCGACCGGCGGTAGACCACGCTGCGGATCTCGGCCAGCAGGATGTGCCCGAGCTGGGCCAACCCGCCGCCGATCACGATCATCGACGGATTGGTGAAGCTGACCAGCCCGGCCAGGACCCCGCCGACCCGCCGGCCCCCCTCGCGAATGAGCTGGATGCAGGTGACGTCCCCCTCGCCGGCGCCCTCGGCGACGTCCCGGGCGGTCACGGCACCCCGCGCGGCGAGTCGCTCGGCCAGCGCGGGCGAGGCGCCGCTGCGCGCCGCCGCCGTCGCGTCCCTGGCCAGCGCCGCCCCGCTGAACAGCGCCTCCAGGCAGCCGACGTTGCCGCAGGAGCACATCGAACCGTGCGCGTCGACCTGGATGTGGCCGATGTCGCCGGCGCAGCCGTCGGTGCCCCGGTAGACCCCGCCGTCGAGGTAGATCCCGCACCCTATCCCGGTACCGATCTTGACGAAGAGGAAGTCGTCGACGGAGTGCGCGACCCCGCCGTGCCGCTCGCCGATCGCCATGATGTTGACGTCGTTGTCGACCACCGCCGGGCAGCCGTGCTCGCGGGTGAGCAGCTCGCGCACAGGGAACCGGTCCCAGCCCGGCATGATGGGCGGGGAGACCGGTACGCCGTCGCGGAAACTGACCGGGCCGGGCACCCCGATGCCGACGGCGTCGAGCCGCTCGTAGGCGCCGTCCACCCGGGCCTTGTGCAGCAGCTCGTTGACCCGGTGGAGGATGACCTTCGGGCCGGTGCGGATGTCGGCCGGCTCGGCATAGGCGGCCACCGGTTCCAGGCGTCCGTTGACGACCTCGACGTCGATCGAGCTGGCGCCCAGGTCGACGGCGGCGAAGCGCAGGTGTGGGCTCAGCTCGACCAGGGTGGAGCGGCGACCGCCCCGAGAGGCGGCCAGCCCCGCCTCGGCCACGTAGCCGAGGCCGACCAGGCGTTCCAGCTCGGCCAGCAGCCGGGGGCGGGGCATCTGGAGCCGGGCGCCCAACTCGGCCCGGGACACCGCCCCCTCGTCGCGGAGCAGCCGCAACAGTCGTACGTGCAGGGGATCGACGCTCCGCACCGGACTCACCTCTTCGCGGGGGGCTCGCTTCACATCGACTTAAGCCGAGGTGTTGTGTCCGACACAGTAGGAGCCTTCTGCGCGAGCTGTCCATACCTTCAGCAGATCCGTCCCCAACTTTTGTCAGACCAAACAAAAGCCCCCAGCCCCCCCTCCCCCACCTTCCCGCCCTGCCCCGCCCCGCCCCGCCCCGCCCCTGCCCCCACTAGCTGCGGCGATCTTGCAGTTCCTGCCCCGGGCATATGCCGCAGCTGGTCTGTAAGCGGACAATTCAAGGGGCCAAAAGTGCAAGATCGCGGGGGTGGGAGGAGCGCGGGGCGGGCGGGGCTGGGCAGGGGGCGCCCCGCCGACCGGGGTGGGCGGCGGGGCGCGTGGGTGGTACGGGAGCGGGTGTTGTCGGGCCTGGGCTGGCGCCGGGCGGGGGTCAGCGGCGGACGGGCGCGTTGCGCTTCTTCTTGAGCTTGCGGTCGTCGCGGAGTTCCACGTACGGCTCCTCGTCGGGCGAGTGGCCCGCCTCGATGGCGCGGCTGCGCTCCAGTTCGGCGTCGAACTCCGCGCCGAGGAGGATCGCGATGTTGCTCAGCCACAGCCAGATCAGGAAGATGATCACGCCCGCGAGCGCCCCGTACGTCTTGTTGTAGGAGCCGAAGTTGGTGACGTAGAGGGCGAAGAGGCCGGAGATGACCAGCCAGATCACGACGGCCAGCACGCCGCCCGGGCTGACCCAGCGGAACCCGCCGTGCCGCGCGTTCGGGGAGGCCCAGTAGAGGATGGCGAACATGAGGCTCACCAGGAGCAGCAGCACCGGCCACTTGGCGATGTTCCACACGGTCACCGCGGTGGAGCCCAGCCCGATCGCCTCACCGGCCTGCTCGGCGAAGCCGCCCGTGAAGACCACGATCACGGCGCTGGCCAGCAGCATCACGCCGATCAGCGCGGTGACGCCGATCCGGATCGGCAGCGTCTTCCAGATCGGCCGCCCCTCGGGGACGTCGTAGATCGTGTTCGAGGCGCGCATGAAGGCGGCGATGTAGCCCGACGCCGACCAGAACGCGGCCAGCAGACCGAGGATGGCGGCGAGGCCGGCGAACCCGCCGCTCTGCTGCGCCTGGTTGATCGCGCCCTCGACGATCTGCCGGATGTTCTCCTGCGGGACGGCCTGGTTGACGGTGTCCTTGACGCCCTGCGTCGCCTTCGGGCCGAGCAGGCCGAGGATCGAGACCAGCACCAGCAGGCCGGGGAAGATGGAGAGCACCCCGTAGTAGGTCAGGGCCGCCGCCCAGTCGGTGAGGCTGTCGTCCTGGAACTCGCGCAGCGTGCGGCGCAGCGCGGCCTTCCACCCGGTGCCCGGCAGCTCGGTCGGGCTGTCGGGGCCCTCGTCGGGCCCGACGGGGCCGCGCCCGGCGCGCTGCCGCTCGCCGCGCCCGGGTTCCGGACTCCGGTCGGCGCCGCCCGTCCGGCGGTCACCGCCCGCCCGCCCGGCGCCCACGGCCCCGGAGACGTCGTGGTCGCGCCCGTTGCGGGCGGAAGACTCGTCGGAGGCCATCGCCCCTCCCCTACTGGTCGGTTCGTGTCCCCTCGACATGCCCCGGCAGCGGCGACGGTTAACCACCTACTTGTAGAGCAACCTGCCCATCCGGCGCGACGCGACCAGCAGACCGACGGCCAGCACACCGAGCAGGTAGAGCACGTCGAGCAGCCATTCCGCGCCGGCCGTGCCGACGGTGACGCCACGGATCAGGTGCACCGCGCGGTAGAGCGGGGTCACCTCGACCACCCAGCGCAGCAGGGCCGGATAGGCCTCGGCCGGAACGAACGTGCCGGAGAAGAGGAAGAGCGTGAACTGGGCCGAGCCCATCAGGTCGAAGTCCTGCCAACTGCGCATGAAGGTCGAGATCGTCATGCCGAGCGCGCCGAAGGCGAAGCCGACCAGCACCGCCGCGGGGAAGGCGACCAGCGCCCGGGCCGCGCTGGTCAGATCCATCCCCACCATCACCACGAGGAACGCGGCCGAGTAGGACCCACCCCGCAGCATCGCCCAGCCCAGCTCCCCGAGGGCGACCTCGAACGGCCGTACCGGGGTGGCGATCACCCCGTCGTACAGCTTCATGTACTTCATCTTGCCCAAGAAGTTGAACGTCGTTTCCGACAGCGCGCCCGTCATGGCCGACGAGGCGAGCATGGCCGGCGCGACGAACGCCGCGTACGTGACCACCTGGCCGCCGGGCAGCGCCAGGTCGCCGACCAGCGCCCCCACCCCGACGCCGATGGAGAGCAGGTAGAGCAGCGGCTCGACGAAGCCGGAGACCAGCAGCAGCCAGTAGACGGACTTCAGGGCCGCGACGTTGCGCTCGGCCACCGACGCCGCCCGACGGGACGCGCCGGAGACGTCGACCAGCCGGGGCAGGACGAGACTGACCACGGGCACACCTCCCTAGACGACGAGCCGGCGACGGAACGCGCGGCGGGCCAGCAGCCAGCCGGCGACCGCCCATGCCGCGAGGTAGAGCAGGTGGCCGGCGGTCGACCACTGGGGAGCGGTGCCCAGCGTCGCCGCCCGGCACAGGTCGACGCCGTGCCACAGGGGCGTGGCGTACGCCAGCCAGCGCAACGCCGTGGGCAGCGACTCCACGGGGAAGAACACCCCGGCGAAGAGCGTCATCGGGATCACCGCGAAGCGGAGCAGCATCGCCAGCCAGCTGTCGGTGGACACCACCGCCGCGTACGCGAAGGTCGGCGCGGCGACGGCGAGGCCGAGCAGCGCCGCCACCGGCACGGCGGCCACCGCCCACGGCGAGCGCAGCGCCCCGAACAACGCCGTCACCAGCAGGAACGCGGCGATGGTGGTGAGCACCCGGAACACCACGAAGGCCAGGTGGCCGGTGAGGATGTCGCCCACCCGCAGGGGCGCGGCGCTCTGCGCGAAGTAGGTCTTGATCCACTGGAAGTTGCTGAACACCGGCCATGTCGACTCGCCGATCGCCGTCTGCAGCGCGGTCGACGCGATGAGGCCGGGCACGATCCAGTCGAGGTAGCGCACCCCGCCGACGCCCTCGTCGATGTAGGCACCGACGCCGAGCCCGAAGCCGAGCACGGTCAGCACCGGCAGCAGAAAGGACGAGAAGACCCCGGCCCGCCAGGTGCGCCGGTAGCCGACCAGATGGTGGGCCAGCACCGCCACCGCCGGCACCGGCGGCAGCGCCGGTCGCGCCCGGTCCCGCGCCTGTCGCGCCGCGCTCACGCGCCCACCCCGCCTCGCTCCGCGTCCACCACGACCTTCCTACCCGGACGGTACGACAGGCCGCGGCAACCCTACGGCGGACCGTCCGCCCTGTCGCCCCGTTTCGGGGCCGGCCGCCTCGCCGGCCCGAGGGCTACGACACGCAGGCGACCCGCCTCGCCCTCCGGGCGCAGACCGGGTCCCGCCGCTCACCCGGCCGTCCGGTGCGGACGAGCCGTCTCCGGATCGGTGGCCGCCGGCCGACGGTCAGGGGGTGCGGAGGCCGCGTACCAGCGACAGCACCGCGTAGCCGAGCAGGAGTAGCCCGGCGCCGGTGCCGACGACCAGGCCCGCCGACACCCCCGAGGCGAGCCCGGTGACCAGCCCGGCCAGCGCGACGGCGCACATGGCGGCGCCGAGAGGACGCAGCAGCGGGTCGCGCAGCACCGGGGTGAGCGGGAAGAAGTGCAGCCCCACCACGGCGCACACCAGCACCGGAGCGAACTCCGACCAGCCCACGAGGTTGAGCACGGCGGCGCCGATCCCCGCGGCGACGAACTCCGCGACGACGATCAGCAGGTACCGGCGGTCGGCGGCGCGGTCCCGGGCGACAGCGGCGGCTCTCCGGCTGCGCGCCGCCACGACCGCGCCGACCACCGCCGTGAGCAGCGCCGCGCCGCTGCCGACGACGAGCAGGGCCCGCAGCGGCTGGTCCGCGGCCGGCACGCTGAACCAGATGGTGGCGAAGACACCCAGATAGAGAGCGCCCAGCCCGGCCTGGTGCCGGGACTGGAACTGCAACCTCGACATGACACCCCCGTGTTCGTCACCGGCGGCGGCGTGCCACCGGCCCGCCGATGCTACGGAAAGACAATCGCCGCCACAGCCAGCGCCCCGGGGCGACCTGGCCGCCAGCGGGCCGACGCCCGTGACACAGCGGACCGGCGGCCCCGGGGAGCAGTGGGCCGAGGGCCGACCACAGTAGACCGGCGAATTTCCGCAGCCAGCGGGCCGGCAACCCAGCACAGCGGACCGGCGGGCCGACGGCCGGGCGGGCCAGCGGGCCGGGCGGGCCAGCGGACCGGGCGGGCCAGCGGACCGGCGGGTCGACGGCCGGGCGGGCCAGCGGGGCGGTCAGTCGATCAGGGTGCGGCCGGTCAGGTGCAGGAAGACGTCCTCCAGGCTGCTGCGCCGGATCAGCACGTTGGCGGGGTGCAGCCCCGAGGCGCCGACCTCGGCGACGGCCGCGTCGCCGTCGGCGACGTAGAGCAGGATCCGGTCCGGCAGCACCTCGACCCGCTCCCCCAGGCCGTCGAGCTTGCCGGCGAACTCCTCCTGCGACTCGGCGGCGAACCGCAGCTCCACCACCTCGCGGGTGGCGTGCTGCTCGATCAGCGCGCGCGGCGAGCCCTCGGCGACGATCCGCCCGCCGTCCATCACGACCAGGCGGTCGCAAAGCTGCTCCGCCTCGTCCATGTAGTGGGTGGTGAGCACCAGCGTGACGCCCTGCTGCTTGAGCCGGAACAGCCGCTCCCACACCAGGTGCCGGGCCTGCGGGTCGAGGCCGGTCGTCGGCTCGTCGAGCAGCACGATCTCCGGCTCGTTGACCAGCGCGCGGGCGATGGTCAGCCGCCGCTTCATGCCGCCGGAGAGCGGCTCGACCTTGCTGTCGGCCCGCTCGCCGAGCTGGACGAAGTCGAGCAGCTCGGCGGCGCGCGCCCGGGCCACCCGGCGGGGGATGCCGAAGTAGCGGGCGTAGGTCGTGAGGTTTTCCCGGACGGTCAGCTCGGGGTCGAGGTTGTCGAGCTGCGGGCAGACGCCGAGGCGGGCGCGGATGGCCGGCCCGTCGCGGACCGGATCCATGCCGAGGATGCGCAGCCTGCCGCCGCTGGGCGGGGAGACGCACCCGACCATCCGCATGGTGGAGGACTTCCCGGCCCCGTTGGGCCCGAGGAAGCCGAACGCCTCACCTGCGCGCACCTCGACGTCGATGCCGTCGACGGCGGTGAAGTCGCCGAACCGCTTCACCAGCCCTTCCGCCTGGATGAGTGGCTGAGCCGTGGTCACCGACCGACCCTAGCCGCCCCGTCCGACACCGCCCACCGGATTCGTCGGCCGCGAGCGCCTCGGGACGCCCCCGCGGTGCGGCGGAATCGACCGCCCGGCAGGCACGGAGAGCGACAAAACTACTCTCCGTCATGAGTTTGCGGGCGGGGAACTCGGCGGCGGCGCGCTTCCGACCGGCGACCTCGGCCAACGCCGCTGAGGGACCATCGTGGACAACCCGGATCCAAACGGTCCCTCGACAATCCGCGTTGTCGCCAGTTTCGGTCCACATTCCGATCAATAATCGGCCTAATCACGGTACCTCTACGTAATTGTCCACCCGGCACCATTACTTACCGCAATCATGATCAGCAATGTTCCCCTCGGGTGTGCAATTCGCGTATCGTGCCCCCTCGTGTCACCAGTACGTTCCTCCGACGAATCCGCCCCACAGTCGCCCACGGCGGCAACCGGATCCACCGTGGACGACGCCCCGGTACCGCTGCCGGCGGAGCCGGCCGAGCGGACCGATCCGGGCGCACCCGATCCGCGGGACCTGGCCGCCCAGTTCGAGGAGGAGAAACCGGAGCGGCCGCTCTCCGGGCCCGTCGCGGTCCTGGTCACCGGCGCCACCCTGGCGATCGCGCTGCTCGCCCTCTGGCAGGTGTTCCGCCCGCTCCCGCAGGGCAGCAAGTTCTACCTGATGATCTTCCTGGCCGGCGTCCTGCCGATCGTCTTCCTGGCGTACCCGGCGGATCTGCGGCTGCCCCGGCGCCTGCGGCGCGGGGGGCGGGGCCCGGACGGGGCTGACCGGCCCGACGCCGGCGAGCGCGGCCCGAGCGTCGTCGACTGGGTGCTGGCCGCCGCGGCGCTGGTCAGCTGCCTCTACCCGGTACTGCCGATCCGCCTCGGCGCGGGCGGCGGTGGGTACGACGCCTTCCTCGACCGGCAGGGCCAGATGTTCGGGATCGACGTGGCCATGGGCGCCGTGCTGCTGGTGCTGCTGCTGGAGGCGTGCCGGCGCACCACCGGCTGGATCCTGCCCGCCGTCTGCCTGGTCTTCCTCGGCTACGGCTACTACGGCGGGCTGCTGCCCCAGGCCTGGCCGGTGGCTCACCAGGGCCTCGACTTCGGGCAGATCGTCGACGCCTTCTACAACTCCGACAGCGGCTTCTACGGCACCCCGCTCGACGTGGCGGCGACGTACATCGTGCTGTTCACCATCTACGGCGCGGTGCTGGACCTCTCCGGGGCCGGCCGGTTCTTCGTGGAACTCTCCGCCGCCGCCTTCCGGCGCTCCCGGACGGCGGCCGGGCGCACGGCGGTCGCCTCGGGCTTCCTGCTCGGCACCGTCTCCGGCTCCGGGGCGGCGACGACCGTCAGCATCGGCGCGGTCACCTGGCCCGTCCTGCGCCGGGCCGGCTACCCGCCGGAGCGCGCGGGCGGCATGCTCGCCGCGGCCGGCGTCGGGGCGATCCTCTCCCCGCCCACCCTCGGCGCTGCGGCCTTCATCATCGCCGAGTACCTCGGCGTGTCGTACCTCCAGGTGCTCGGCTGGGCGACCGTCCCGACGGTGCTCTACTACCTCGGCATCCTGCTCGCGGTGGAGATCGACGCCCGGCGCTCGGGCGTGCGCGCGGTGGTGCTCGACACCACCTCCCCCTGGCGGCTGCTGGGCCGGTTCGGCTACCACTTCCTCTCGCTGCTGGCGATCGTCGTGCTGCTCGCGGTGGGCTTCTCCGCCACCCGCGCCGTGGTGCTGGCCACCATCCTGGCCGCCGCGCTGTCCTACCTGGACCGGCGGCACCGGCTCACCCCCGCCCGGCTGCTCTCCGCGCTGAGCGCCGGCGTGCGCGGGGTGCTCGCGGTCAGCGCGGTCTGCGCCGCGGCGGGCATCATCACGGCCACCACCACCAAGACGGGGCTCGGCCCACAGGCGGCGGCGCTGCTGGTCAGCGGGGCCCAGGCCGTCAGCTCCGAGCCGGCCGTGGTGCTGGCGCTCACCGCCGTGCTCGCCGCCGTCGCCCTCACGCTGCTCGGGCTGGCCGTGCCGGTCACCGCGTCGTTCGTGATCGGCTGGGTGATCATCGGGCCGGCCCTGCTGGACCTGGGCGTCACCGCCCCGGCCGCCGCCATGTTCGTCTTCTACTTCGCGGTCCTGTCCGAGGCGTCGCCGCCGACCGCGCTCGCCGCGGTGGCCGCCGCCGCCGTGACCGGCGGCCGGCTGGTGCCGACCATGTGGCAGACCCTGCGGTACGCCCTGCCGGCCTACCTCATCCCGCTCGCCTTCGTGGTCACGCCGACCGGTCTCGGGCTGCTCGGCATCGGCGGCCCGCAACGGATCGCCGTGGCCGGGGTGGTGGCCGCCCTCAGCGTCGCCGTGCTGGCGGTGGCCGCGGGCGGCTGGCTGCCCGGCGTCGGCCCGGCCGGCACGCCGGAGCGGATCCTCGGCGCCCTCGCCGGGCTGATCCTGCTCTGGTTCGAACCCGTACCCGTCACGGTCGGCGCCGTCCTGGCTGCCGTCATGGTGGCGGGTGTGCTCGTCAGACGCGGCGCCGCCGACCGGACCGGCGCGCCGTCAGCAGTGCCAACGCTGCACCATGGGGAGGAGAAACAGTGATACGGACCAACGTGCGGATCGCCGCGGGGATGGGTGCGCTGGCGCTCGTCGCGGCGGGTGTCACCGGCTGCGGGGGCCGCCAGGACGGCGCCGCCAAGGACGACGCCGCGAGCGAGGTCACCTGCAAGGTCACCGAGAACACCCGCGTCGGCATCGCCACCGGCAACGCCACCGGCGTCTACTACGTGGTCGGCAACGCCCTCGCCGGCCAGCTCTCGGGCGCGACCGACGGCAAGCTGAGCGGCACCGCCGCCGAGACCGGCGCCTCGGTGCAGAACATCGAGCAGCTCGTCGCCGGCCAGTACGACGTCGCCTTCTCGCTGTTCGACACGGCGGTCAACGCGGTGCAGGGCAAGGGCACCTTCACGGCTCCCCAGCCGGTCGAGGCGCTCGCCCGGATCTACGACAACTACACGCAGGTCGTCGTCCGGGCCGACTCGGGGATCAACTCGGTCGCCGACATGAAGGGCAAGAAGATCTCCACGGGCTCCCCGAAGTCCGGCACCGAGGTCATCGCCAACCGCCTGCTGGAGGCCGCCGGCCTCGACCCGGCCAAGGACGTCCAGGCGCAACGGCTGGACCTGACCAAGACCGTCGAGGGCGTCAAGGACGGCAGCATCGACGGCCTCTTCTGGTCGGGCGGCGTGCCCACGGGCGGCGTGACCGACCTGTTCACCACGGCCGGCGACAAGGTGAAGTTCATCGACATCACCCCGCTGCTGCCGAAGATGACCGAGCTGAACCCCGCGTACCAGGCGGGCACCATCGCCGCCGACGTCTACAAGACGGCGGCGGACACCCCGACCATCGTGGTGCCGAACGTGCTGCTGGTCCGCAAGAACCTCAACGCCGACGTGGCGTGCGCGATCACCCGGACGGTGTTCGACAAGAAGGACGCCCTGGCCCAGGCCAACCCGGCGGCCAAGGGCATCAGCCTGGAGACCGCCCGCAAGACCGAGCCCGTGCCGCTGCACCGCGGCGCGGCCAAGGCGCTGCAGGACCTCGGCGCGAGCTGACCCGCCGGTGCCGGGTCCGGGCGTCGCCCGCCCGGACCCGGCACCCTCCCGACCCACCCCCGGAAGGCCCGAGTGTCGCTCCCCGACCCCGCCCGCGTGCGCCGGCACAACCGCTCCGCCGACCACACCGACCGGCTCTGGTCGGTACGCACCCAACTGCTCGCGCCCATCGTGGTGGCCACGATCGGCCTGGTGGTGCTGGGCGCCACCCAGACCGCCACCGCGCTGGACGCCTCCGCCGACGCCGACCGGGCCCGGGTGCTGGCCGGCACCGCCACGGCCACCGTGCGCCTCGTGCACGAACTGGAGCGGGAGCTCGGCGAGACGGCGGCGCTGCGCCAGCGGGGCGGCTCGACCGGCCGTCCCCTCGTCGACGCGCAACGGCGGCGGGTCGACACCTCCGTCGAGCGGTACCGGGGCGCCAGCCGGGACGCCCGCCGGGCCGCCCCCGACCTCGACCAGGTGCTCGACGGCGCCGACGCGCAGCTCGACCGGCTCCGCCCGGCCCGCCAGACCGCGCTGGCCGCCACCACCGCCGACGCGACCTACCTGGCGCTGGTCGAGTCGCTGCTCGCCGTCGCCGACGCGCTGCCCGCCCAGCTCCGCGACCGTGGCCTGGCCAACGGGGCGCGGGAGGTGGCGACGGTGGCCGCCCAGGAGCACCTCGCCGCCCTGGAACGCGACCTGCTGCGGACCGTCTTCGTCCGTGGGTCCCTGGTCGACGGCGAGCTGGTCCGCCTCGGCCAGTTGCGCGGCGCGCAGGAGCAGCGCCAGGCCGAGTTCTCGCGGATCGCGGGCCGGCGGTCCGCGGACGCGTACACCCGGTTGGTGGCGGGCACCGACGTCTCCACGGCCCGGCGGATGCGGGACGGCGCCCTCAACGCCGACGCCGAACCGGCCGGGCTCCGGGCCGACGGCGACGCCTGGTACGTGGCGCAGAGCGGCGCGATCCGCCGCTACAACCTGCTCGGCCGCGAGCTGTCCGAGAACCTCGACCGGCAGGCGTCCACGCTGGCGGCCGACGCCGAGCGGCGTGCCCTGCTGACCGGTGGCGCGACCACCGCCGTCGCGTTGGCGTCGCTGGTCACCGCCGTGCTGCTCGCCGTACGCACCAGCCGCCGGCTGCGCCGGCTGCGGGCCGCCGCGCTGGCCATGGCCCACCGCGAGCTGCCCGAGCGGATCACCGCGATCTCGGCGGGCGGCGGCGCGCCGGGCGAGGGCGAGGCGAGCCGGATCACCGCCGGCATCCGGCAGGGACGCGACGAGATCGCCCAGGTCGCCGAGGCGTTCGACACCGTGAACCAGGCCGCGCTGCGGCTGGCCGGTGAGCAGGCCGAGCTGCGCATGGACGTGACCCGGATGGTCGAGGCGCTGGCCCGGCGGATCCGTACCCTGATCACCCGGCAGTTGCGGCTGCTCGACGAGTTCGAACGCGAGGAGACCGACCCGGACGCGCTGTCCCGGCTCTTCGCGCTGGACCACCTCGCCGCCCGCATGCGGCGCAACGGTGAGAACCTGCTGGTCCTCGCCGGCGGTGAGCCCGGTCGCGCCCAGGACGGCGCGCACCTGCTGGCCGACGTGGTGCGGGCCGCGGCGTCCGAGATCGAGGATTATCCCCGGGTCGACGTCGACGTGCCCGCCGTGGCGGTGGACGGCGCCGCCGTCGGCAACCTGGTGCACCTGCTCGCCGAGTTGCTGGAGAACGCCGCCGTCTACTCCCCGCCGCACACCCAGGTGCACGTCGACGGCCGACGCACGATCGACGGTCTGACGCTGCGGGTGCACGACCAGGGCATCGGCATCGGCGACAACCGCCTGGGGGCGATCAACGAGCGGCTGCGGATGCCGGCGACGCTGTCCAGCGCGGCGGCCGGCAGCATGGGCCTGCACGTGGTGGCGCACCTGGCGGCGCGGCACGGGGTACGCGTGCAACTGCACAACACCGGCGCGGGCACGGTGGCGCAGGTGGACATCCCGGAGTCGGTGTTGACCCGGATGGAGGCGGTGGCCGCGCGTCCCGCCCCGGAGCCGGTCGGCCGGCCGGTGGCCGGGGCCGCCCCGGCCGGCGGCCCGGCCGCGATCCCGGTGTCCGTGCCGGTGGGCGGCCGGCCGGCGGCCGACGCGATGGCCGCCGCGACCGCCTGGTTCCAGCCGCGCGCCGCCACGGCGTCCCCGGCGGCGCCGGCGGCCGGCCGCCCGGCCTATCCGACCGACATGACCAGCGTCCACCGCGCGCCGACGGTCGCGTTGCCCGTGCTCGGGGCACCGACCGCCGGTCGCCCACCGATGGGAGCGACGCACCCGATGGCATCGACGCAGCCCACGCCCCCGCCGCGGCCGACGGGCCCACCGCCGTCGCCGGCCGCCCCGGGCGTCACCGGAGCCGGGCTGCCCCGGCGGACCCGGGGCAGTCAGCTGCCCGCCGCCCTGCACGACGCCCCCGCGCCGCGCCCGAAGGACGACCTGCTCGATCCTGAGACGGTGCGGTCCCGGCTGTCCGCGCTCTCCGAGGGCGTGGCCGCCGCGTCGCGTACCCAGCAGACGACACCCACCAGGAGAACCACATGAACCCATCCGTGAGTCCCGGCCTCGACTGGCTGCTGGCCAACTTCGCCGAGCAGGTGCCGGACGTGTCGCACGCCCTCGCGGTCTCCGGCGACGGGCTGCGCCTGGCGGCGTCGCCCCACCTCGCGACGGACCAGGTCGACCAGCTCGCCGCCGTGATCAGCGGCCTGGCCAGCCTGACCGTCGGCGCCGCGCGGCTGATGTCCGCCGGCCGGGTACGCCAGCAGATCGTCGACATGGACGGCGGCGTGCTGCTGGTGATGGCGGTCGGCGAGCGGGCGCTCGTCGGGGTGCTGGCCGCGCCGGGCTGCGACCTGGGCCAGGTCGGCTACGAGACCGCCATGCTGGTCCAGCGGGTGGCGGAGGCGCTGGAACCGGCGGCCCGGGCGTGACCGGACGTCTGTCCCGGCTGCTGGCGGCCCTCCTGGCGACCGTGACCGTGCTCGCCGCCGCCGGCTGCGGCGCCGAGGAGGACGGCCCGCAGCCGTGGCACGGCGGGCGGATCTTCCTCGCCACCGGCAACACCACCGGCGTCTACTACCAGCTCGGCGGCGGCTACGCGGACATCATCAGCCGGCACCTGCCCGGCTACGAGGCCCGGGCCGAACCGACCGGCGCGTCGGTGGAGAACATCAACCGGCTGGCCAGCGGCGACATGGAGATCGCCTTCAGCCTCGCGGACACCGCGGCGGACGCCGCCCAGGGGCGCGGGGCCTTCGAGGGGCAGCCGCAGCAGATCCGGGCGCTGGCCCGCGTCTACAGCAACTACACCCACGTGATCGTCCGCGTCGACGCCAAGATCGAGAAGCTGTCGGAGCTGCGTGGCAAGCGGGTGTCCACCGGTTCGCCGAAGTCCGGCACGGACATCGTCGCGGGGCGGCTGCTGACCGCCGCCGGGCTCGACCCGGACAGGGACGTCCGCCGCGCCACCCTGTCCCTGCCGGAGACGGTGAAGCGGATGCGCGCGGGCACCCTCGACGCGATGTTCTTCGCCGGCGGCCTGCCCACCCCGGGCGTGGCCGACCTGCTGGCGAGCGCGCCGGGGAAGTTCGCGCTGCTGCCGATCGACGACCTGATCGAGCCGCTCAACGCGAAGTACGGCGCGGTCTACACCATCGCGGAGCTGCCGAAGGAGGTCTACAAGACCGACCGCGGCACGCCGACGGTCACCGTGGCGAACATCATCCTGGTCAGCGCCGAGATGCCGGACCAGTTGGCGTACGACCTGACGCGGCTGCTCTTCACCTACCAGGCCGACCTGGTGAGCGTGCACCCGGAGGGCGGCAACTTCACCCGGCAGAGCGCCTCCGGCACCGACCCGATCCCGCTGCACCCGGGCGCGGCCCGGTTCTACCGCAGCGGCTGACCGGCGCCGGTCAGGCGTCCGCCGGGGCGGTGGCGGCGCGGGCCTCGGCCACGAGGCGGTCGGTCTCGGCGAGCACGTCCGGGTCGTCGGTCGGGGTGCCGGGATCGAGGCGCACGGTCCAGGTCAGGCCGTCCACGCCGGGCACCCGCCGGGCGGCGATCCGGCCGGCGCCGCCGGGCACCGGGTCGTGCCGGGTGTACGCCACCGAGCGGGTGACCCGCTGCCGCACCTGGTGCGGCAGCTCCCCCGGGTCGAGCAGCAGGTGGGTCTCGGCGGGGCCGTCCGCCACCACCAGGTAGCCGTCGCGCTCGGCGACCTGTTCCGCCGGCGTGACGGCCAGCTCCCGGCCGGACCACACCGCCTTGAGGATGTCGTGCCAGCCCAGCCGGTGCGCCCGGCCGGGAAGCCAGAGGCCGAGGTTGCTGGCCACCACCACGCCGCCGCCGTCGCCGTTGCCGGCCGCGGCCCAGGCGAGCACCCGCTCGTCGGTGGCCAGCGGCGGGCGGTCGGCCGGCGGCAGCTTCGGCCTGCGGCGGAACAGTCCCATCTACAGCCCTCCCGCGGCCTGCTCGCGCAACGCCCGGGCGTGCTGCTCCAGCGAGAGCAGCTCACCGAAGGCGGCGAAGTACTCGTCCTTGTTGTTGACCGGGTTGATCCGCTGGATCCGGGACTTCAGGTCCCTGATCCGACCGGTCACCGAGCCCCACTGCAACCGGGCCATCGTGACCGAGACGTAGCGCGGGTCGGGCTCCCCGTCGATGCGCAGCGGCTCCACGGCCAGCTCGCCGACGAGCGCCCGGGCCGCCAGGTCCTCGCAGGCGTCGCGGACCGACTCGATCCAGACCGCGCCGCCGGTCGCCGTGGCGGCCCCGCCGACGGCCGCGACGGCCGCCCGCACCGCCACGTGCACGGGGTGGCGGTATTCGGACGCCTCGACCGCGTCGAACATCGGCCCGGCCAGCACGGGCTCCTGGAGGGCGAGCTTCAGCGCCTCCCGCTCCACCATCGACTGCGGGTTGTCGACGACCGGCTCGGCCGGGGCGGGCCGGGGCGGCGGCGGGGCGTCCCGGCCGGTCGGGGCGGATCCGGCGGCCAGTACGGCCCGCTGCACCGGCTCGATCTCCATGCCGAGGTCGCCGGCGAGCTTGCGGACGTACTCCGGGCGCTTCTCCCGGTCCTTGATCTTGGCGACCAGCGGCGCGGCCCGGCGCATCGCCTCCACCCGCCCGTCGACGGTGTCGAGGTCGAAGCGGTGGATGACGTGGCGCAGCGCGAAGTCGACGAGCGGCTCGCGGCGGGCGACCAGGTCGCGGACCGCCATGTCGCCCTTGGCCAGGCGCAGGTCGCACGGGTCCATGTTGTCGGGGCTGACCGCGATGAAGGTACGCCCGACGAAGCGCTGGTCGTCCTCGAACGCCCGCAGCGCGGCCTTCTGCCCGGCGGCGTCCCCGTCGAAGGTGAAGATGATCTCGCCGGCCCGCTCGTCGCTGTCGAAGAGCACCCGCCGCAGCACGGCGATGTGGTCGGCGCCGAACGCCGTGCCGCAGGTCGCCACCGCCGTCGGGACGTCCGCCAGGTGGCAGGCCATCACGTCGGTGTAGCCCTCGACGACGACCACCTTGCCCTGCTTGGCGATCTCCCGCTTGGCCTGGTCGATGCCGTAGAGGACGTGCGACTTCTTGTAGATCGGCGTCTCGGGGGTGTTGAGGTATTTCGGGCCGTCGTCGTCGTCGAAGAGCTTCCGCGCCCCGAAGCCGATCACGTCGCCGGTGATGTCGCGGATCGGCCACATCAGCCGGCGGCGAAACCGGTCGATCAGCGTGCCGGAGCGCGACGGCCGGGACAGCCCGCCGGTGACCAGCTCGTCGTGGGTGAAGCCCTGCTGGCGCAGGTGCTTGGTGAGCAGGTCCCAGGCGTCCGGGGCGAACCCGCAGCCGTAGCGCTCGGCGGCGGCCCGGTCGAAGCCGCGCCGGGCCAGGAACTCCCGGGCCGGGCGCGCGCCGGCCGTGGTGAGCTGGGCGCGGTAGAAGTCGACGGCGGCGGCGTGCGCGGCGACGAGGCGCTGCCGCTGCCCCTGCTGCGGGCGCGGCCGGGGCGCGGCGGAGTCGCCCTCGACGTAGCGCAGCTGGATGCCGGCCCGGTCGGCGAGCCGCTCGACCGACTCGACGAAGCTCAGGTGCTCCGCGTCCATCAGGAACTTGATCGCGTCGCCGCCGGCGCCGCAGCCGAAGCAGTACCAGACGTTGCGGGCGGGCGAGACGTTGAACGACGGGCTCTTCTCGTCGTGGAACGGGCACAGGCCCTTGAGGTTGCCGCCGCCGGCCGACTTCAGGGTCACCGTCTCGGAGATGACGTCCGCGATCGAGGTGCGCTCCCGGACCAGCGCGATGTCCTCGTCCCGGATCCGCCCAGCCATGTCCGCCACCCCCTCGGCGTACATCCTGCCCTGTCCGGTCGGTGGCGCGACGCCCGGGGAGGCCGTGCGCGGCGGGGCGACCGCCGCCGCCGGGTGAGCCCGGCGCCGAGGCGCGCCGCGACGGCCGGTGCCGCGTGGGTCACCGGGGGCGGCGCCGCAGGTAGCGCCGTACCGGCGGCGGGTCCTCCTCGTCGTACGACCGGGCGGCCCGGATGGCGGCGGCCAGGCCGGAGCGGCGCACCCGGGGCGGCGGGTTGACGGCCGGGTCGCCGGCCATCTCCCGGACCAGCGCGACGGCCAGGCCGAGCATGACCACGACGAACGGCAGCGCGACCATGATCGTCGCCTGCTGCAGCGCGTCCAGCCCACCGACGAGCAGCAGTACGGCGGCGACCGCGCCGATCAGCACCCCCCAGACCACCACCAGCCCGCGGTGCGGGCGCAGCGCCCCCCGGGAGGTCAGCGAGCCGAGCACCAGCGACGCCGAGTCGGCGCTGGTGACGAAGTACAGCGCGATCAGCACCATCGCCAGCACGCTGGTCAGGGTCGCCAACGGCAGCCCGTCCAGCAGGCCGAAGAGGGCCTGCTCGGTGCCCGCGCCGACGTCGGCGACGAGGTCCCTGGTGCCGGTGGCCTGCGCCCGCAGCGCGCTGCCGCCCATCACCGCGAACCAGACCGCGCTGGCCCCGCTCGGCACCAGCAGCACCCCGAGGAGGAACTGCCGGACGGTGCGGCCCCGGGAGATGCGGGCGATGAAGGTGCCCACGAAGGGCGCCCACGAGATCCACCACGCCCAGTAGAAGATCGTCCAGGAGCCGAGCCACGACGGGTCGGAGAACGCGCCGGTGCGGGTGGACATGAAGACGAGGTTGCTCAGGTAGTCGCCGATCGAGGCCGGCAGCACCTCCAGGGTGTAGATGGTCGGCCCGACCACGAAGACGAAGAGCATCAGCAGCACCGCCAGCAGCACGTTGGTGGTGGAGAGCCACTTGATGCCCCGGTGCAGGCCGGAGAAGGCGGAGATCACGAAGGCCAGGGTGAGCGCGCCGATCACCACCAGTTCCACCGTGGTGGTGTCGGGAACGCCCGCGACCAGATCGAGGCCGGCGGCGACCTGGAGCGCGCCGAGGCCGAGGCTGGTCGCCGAGCCGAACACGGTGGCGAAGACGGCCAGCAGGTCGATCGCGCGGCCGGCCGCGCCGTCGGCACGCCGCCCGAGCAGGGGGCGGAAGGCAGCCGAGATGCGGTTCTCCCGGCCCTTGCGGAAGGTCGAGTAGGCCAGCGCCAGCGCGACGAGCGCGTAGACGCCCCAGGGGTGCAGGGTCCAGTGGAAGAGGGTGTACTGCATCGCCGTCGCGCCGGCTGCGCCGGTCTGCGCCGCGACGCCGCTGGCCGGGGGCGGCGTCGCGTAGTGCTGGATGGGTTCGGCGACGGCGAAGAAGACCAGGCCGATGCCCATCCCGGCGCTGAACATCATGGCCACCCAGGCCAGCGTGCTGAACTCCGGTTCGTCGTCGTCGGCGCCGAGCCGGATCCGGCCGAACCGCGTCGCGGCGATGACCACCGAGAGCACGAGGAAGGCGTCGGCGGCCACGACGAAGAACCAGCCGAATGTGTCGATGACCCAGGCCAGGCCGGACTCGCCGAAGCCGGCCAGGGAACCGCGGGCCAGCACGCCCCACGCCACCACGGCCAGCACGCCGCCGACGCTGAGCGCCAGCACCACCGGGTCGATCCGGCCGACGGCCGGCGCGCGGTCCCGTACCTGCTCGCTCATGGTCACCCCCCGCCCATCCTGCTGGGCGCTGGGTCGACGCGCGGCGGTTATCGGCGGAAGCCCACCGGGCGGGCCGGTGACCGGTCAGGCGGGAACGGCGGCGGACTCCTCGGCCTCGACCTGGCGGTTCCAGTCCGGCTTGGCGGCGCGCCAGCCCTCGTCGTCCATGCCCCGGCGCCAGTAGCCCGAGATGGAGAGCCGGTCGCGCGGGACGCCGCGCTCCACCCGGAGCAGCCGGCGCAGCTCCTTGACGAAGGTGGCCTCGCCGTGGACGAAGGCGTGCACCTCGCCGGGCGGGAACTCCAGGTCGCGGACCGCCGCGACCAGGGCCGCCCCGACCGGGCGGGCGCCCCGGTGCAGCCAGGTCAGGCGCACCGCGCCCGGGCTGGGCAGCGGCTGTTCCTCCGCCGGGTCGGCGACCTCGACGAAGGCGAGCGCGGGTGCGCCGGCCGGCAGCCGCTCCAGGGCGGCGGCGATCGCCGGCAGCGCGCTCTCGTCGCCGACGAGCAGGTGCCAGTCGGCGTCGGGGCTCGGGGCGTACGCGCCGCCCGGGCCGACGAAGCGCACCGGGTCGCCGGGGCGCAGCGCGGCCGCCCACGGCCCGCCGAGCCCCTCGTCGCCGTGGTGCACGACGTCGACGGTCAGCTCCCCGGCCAGCGGGTCCCAGGCGCGCACCGTGTAGGCCCGCAGCCGGGGCCACTGCTCGCGGGGCAGGTCACGACGGATCGCGGCGAGGTCCAGCGGGCTCGGGTAGTCGACGCCCGGCACCGGAAAAACGATCTTGATGTAGTGGTCGGTGAACTCGCCCACCGGCAGGCCGGTCAGCTCCTCGCCGCCGAGCACGAGCCGGATCAGGTGGGGGGTGGGCCGCTCGGTGCGCAGTACCCGGGCGGACGTGACCTTCTTCGGGCGCTCCGTCATGCTGGTTAGGCTAACCTAACTTCCCCGGCCCGCCCATCCCACCCCGCGCCGGGCGCACCAGCCGCTCGTGCCAGGCCACGGCCGCCGGGTCGGTCAGCGAGGCGACCTGGTCGATCACCACCCGCAGCCGGGCGGCGTCGTCCGGCGCGGCCCGCCAGAGCGGGCCGAAGACCGGGTCCAGCGCGTCCGGCGCCCGGTCGACCAGGACACCCACCAGCTCGGCCAGCACCTCCCGCTGCCGCTGGTAGCGGTCCTCCGCGCCGGGCCGGCGCATGACGTACCGCAGGGCGATGCCCTTGAGCAGCGCGCACCGCGCCCGGGTCGGCCGGGGCACCACGAGGTCGGCGGCGTACCGGCGGTGCGGGCCGGGGCCGTGCCGCTGCCGCGTGGCCGCCACCACGGCCGACACGAACCGGCCGGTCAGCACGCTTGTGGTCGCCTTCAGCGCGGCCTGCGCGCGGTGGCTGCCGTCGTAGCCGGCCAGCGGCGCGAGCACCGGGTCGCCGAGCAGTTCCCGCAGCACCCCGTCCAGGTCGGCCGGGGACTCGCCGGAGTAGGTGGCCGCCACGTCGGCGCAGAGCGCGGCCCGCTCGTCGGGGTCGTCCAGCAGCGGGCGCAGCGCGACGTACCCGCCGTGGATGCCGTCCTCGACGTCGTGCACCGAGTACGCGACGTCGTCGGCCCAGTCCATCACCTGCGCCTCCAGGCAGCGCCGCGCGTCGCCGCCGGACGCCGACGCGCCGGCCGGGGCGCCGGCCCGCAGCCAGGCGAAGACGGGCAGGTCGTCGGCGTACGCGCCGAACTTGCGGGTGCCGGGCCGGCGGGGCCACGGATACTTGCTGACCGCGTCGAGCGAGGCGCGGGTCAGGTTGAGGCCGGCGGACGCGCCGTCCGGGGCGACGACCTTGGCCTCCAGCCGGGTCAGCACCCGCAGCGTCTGCGCGTTGCCCTCGAAGCCACCGCAGCCGGCGGCCAACTCGTCGAGCGCGTCCTCGCCGTTGTGCCCGAACGGCGGATGCCCCAGGTCGTGGGCCAGCCCGGCGGTGTCCACCACGTCGGGGTCGCAGCCCAGCCGGGCGCCCATCTCCCGGGCGATCTGCGCGACCTCCAGCGAGTGGGTCAGCCGGGTACGCAGGAAATCGTCGGTGCCGGCGGTGTGCACCTGGGTCTTCGCGGCGAGCCGGCGGAACGCGGCCGAGTGCAGCACCCGGGCCCGGTCCCGCTCGTACGCCGACCGCCCGTAGCCGGTGTCCTTCGGCGGTTCGTCGACCCGGCGGGCGGTGTCCGGGTCGTCCGGCCCCGGACGCTCAGTCCCCACGCTGGCGCAGCACGCAGAACTCGTTGCCCTCCGGGTCGGCGAGCACGGTCCACTCGACGTCGCCCTGGCCGATGTCGACGTGCCGGGCGCCCATGTCGACCAGCCGCTCGACCTCGGCCTCCTGGTCCTCGGGGCGCAGGTCGAGGTGCAGCCGGTTCCTGGTCTCCTTGTCGTCGCCGACGGGCACGAAGGTGAGGCCCGGCAGCCGGTCGGCGGACCGGCGGATCTCCACCGCCCCGTCCGGCTCCTCGGCCACCACCTGGTAGCCCAGTGCCTCGGCCCACCAGCGGGCGAGCCGGGCCGGGTCCCGGGCGTCGACGGTCAGGCTCTCCCAGACGCTGCTCATGTCGATCAGGTTACGCCCGGGCGGCCCGGACGGCTCGGTGGCGGACCCGTGCCCCGGGTCCGCCACCGACGGCCGTACGCGTCGGGCTCAGCGGCTGTCGGAGCCGTCCGTCTCCACCGCGGCGCGGCCGGCCTCCAGCCGGGCGACGGGCACCCGGAAGGGCGAGCAGGACACGTAGTCCAGCCCCACCTCGTGGAAGAAGTGCACCGAGTCCGGGTCACCGCCGTGCTCGCCGCAGACGCCGAGCTTCAGCTCCGGCCGGGCGACGCGGCCCTCCTCCGCGGCGATCCGGACGAGCCGGCCCACGCCGTCCCGGTCGATGGACTCGAACGGCGAGATGCCGAAGATGCCCAGCTCCAGGTAGCGCCAGAAGAACGCGCCCTCGACGTCGTCGCGGGAGAAGCCCCAGCCCATCTGGGTCAGGTCGTTGGTGCCGAAGGAGAAGAACTGCGCCGCCTCGGCGATCTGGCCGGCGGTCAGCGCCGCCCGGGGCACCTCGATCATCGTGCCGATCAGCACCTCGACCGGCTGCTCCCGGGTCGCCTCGGCGATGATCCGCTCCGCCTCGGCCCGTACCGTCTCCAGCTCCTGCACGGCCCCGACCAGCGGCACCATGATCTCCGGGCGCGGCGCGCGGCCGTCCCGGGCGCACTCGACCGCGGCCTCGACGATCGCCCGGACCTGCATCGCGAACAGGCCGGGGATGACCAGGCCGAGGCGCACGCCGCGCAGCCCCAGCATCGGGTTCTGCTCGTGCATCCGGCGGACGGCGGCGAGCAGCGCCTCCTCCTGGGCCACGTCCTCGCCGCGCTCCTGGGCGACCGCCACGTTCACCGCGAGCTGCTCGAGCGGGGGCAGGAACTCGTGCAGCGGCGGGTCGATCAGCCGGACGGTGACCGGCAGCCCGTCCATCTCCCGGAAGATCTCGATGAAGTCGGCCCGCTGCAACGGCAGCAGCGCCGCCAGCGCGGCCTGCCGCTCGGCGTCGTCGCGGGCCAGGATCAGCTTCTCGACCAGCTCGCGCCGGTCGCCGAGGAACATGTGCTCGGTGCGGCAGAGCCCGATGCCCTCCGCGCCGAAGCGCCGGGCCCGGGCGGCGTCCGCGGCGGTGTCGGCGTTCGTCCGCACGGTCAGCCGCCGCTTGGCGTCGGCGTGCGACATGATCCGGTGTACGGCCCTGACCAGCGCGTCGTCGGTCTGCTCGGGGTCGAGTTCACCCTCGAAGTACTGCACCACCTCGGAGGGCATGACCGGCACCTCGCCGAGGTAGACCTTGCCGGTGGTGCCGTCGATGCTGACGACGTCGCCCTCGGTGACGGTCCGCCCGGCGACGGTGAACCTCCGCTGCGGGATGTCGATGTCCAGCTCGTCGGCGCCGGAGACGCAGGTCTTGCCCATCCCCCGGGCCACCACGGCGGCGTGGCTGGTCTTGCCGCCACGGGAGGTGAGGATGCCCTGGGCCGCGATCATGCCGTTCAGGTCGTCGGGGTTGGTCTCCCGGCGGACCAGGATGACCGACTCCCCCTCGGCGGCCAGCTCGACGGCGCGGGCGGAGGTGAAGACCACCTTGCCCACCGCCGCGCCCGGGGACGCGCCGATGCCCTTGGCGACCGGCTGGAACTCGTGGTCGAGCTGGAAGCGCGGGAACATCAGCTGGGCGAGCTGCGCGCCGTTGACCCGGTGCAGCGCCTCGTCGAGGTCGATCAGCCCCTCGTCGACGAGCTGGCCGGCGATGACGAACGCCGCCGCCGCGGTGCGCTTGCCGACCCGCGTCTGGAGCATCCAGAGCTTGCCGCGCTCGATGGTGAACTCGATGTCGCAGAGGTCCTTGTAGTGGCCCTCCAGCCGGGCCATGATGCCGAGCAGCTCGTCGTAGGACTTCTTGTCCAGCCGCTCCAGCTCCTGCAACGGCACGGTGTTGCGGATGCCGGCGACGACGTCCTCGCCCTGGGCGTTGGCCAGGTAGTCGCCGTAGATGCCCTGCGCGCCGCTGGCGGGGTCGCGGGTGAACGCGACGCCGGTGCCCGAGTCGGGGCCGAGGTTGCCGAAGACCATCGACACCACGTTGACCGCGGTGCCGAGGTCGGCCGGGATCCGCTCCTGGCGACGGTAGAGCACCGCGCGCTCGGCGTTCCACGACTCGAAGACCGCGCGGATGGCGAGGTCGAGCTGCTCCCGCGGCTCCTGCGGGAACTCCCGGCCGGTGTGCTTGAGGAAGATCTTCTTGTACTCGTCGACCAGCCCGCGCAGGTCGTCGGCGTCCAGGTCCAGGTCGTTCGTGGTGCCCTTGGCGCGCTTGGCCTCGTCGAGGGCGTGCTCGAACTCCTCGCCCGGCACCTCGCAGACGGTCTTGCCGAACATCTGGATCAGGCGGCGGTAGGAGTCCCAGGCGAACCTGTCGTTGCCGCCCGCCTGGGCGCTCAGCCCGACCACGCTGCGGTCGTTGAGGCCGACGTTGAGGACGGTCTCCATCATGCCCGGCATGGAGAACTTGGCGCCGGAGCGGACGGAGACGAGCAGGGGGTCCTGCGGGTCACCGAGGCGCTTGCCCATCGCCCGCTCCAGCGCGGCGAGGTGCGCGGCGATCTGGTCGGCGAGCCCCGCCGGCTCCTGGCCGGTGGACAGGTACGCCTTGCAGGCCTCGGTGGTGATGGTGAAGCCCGGGGGCACCGGCAGGCCGAGGTTGGTCATCTCGGCCAGGTTGGCCCCCTTGCCGCCGAGCAGGTCCTTCAGGTCCTTGTTGCCCTCGGCGAAGTCGTAGACGTACTTGTTCTCCGCCGTCTCTTGCGCTGCCACCAGAAGCCTCCCACGCGCGCCGGTAAGACCCTTAACGAAGGTTCAGTTGCTCCCATACCCCGGGGTGGACCACCGGTAATCCCGGTGCCGTGCCGGCTGGTGGGCGAAGGCTAAGCGAACATCGCGTGGGCTGGGACCGTTCGGTGACAATAGGCACAGCCATCACGACTATCCGCGTTCGTACGGGTTTTTGGGAACGCTTCCACGCGCATGATCACGCAATTCCGGCCCTCCCTCGTACTCTTGACGGCACGCGTTTCGGTGAACTTCACCTTTGCCATAACAGCCGCAAATACACCCCCTCGGAGCCGTCGCCGTGCCAACCGTTCCCACCGCCGCCCCGGAGCCCACCGACCCGGCCGTCGCCGGGCCGGACGACCGCGCGCCCGGGCACGCCGGCCTGCCGGCCCACGCGCCCGCCGCCGCCGAGCTGGCCCGGGCGGCGGCCCGTACGGCAGGCGACCTGCTCGCCCCGCCGGCCCCGGTCCGGCTCGGCGACGTGGTGCCCGCCCCCGAGCTGGTCGCGCCGGACCCGGCCGCGGACTTCGTCCTCACCGCCGACGCGGTGGTCCGGGTGAGCACCGACGACGCCGCGCGGACGGTCGGCGAGCAGCTCGCCGCCCTGCTCCGACCCGCCACCGGCTATCCGCTGCCGGTCGCCGACGCCGCCCGGCCCGAGCCCGCCGGCGGCATCGCCCTGGAGCTGGTCGAGGCCGGGGACCTCGGCGCGGAGGGCTACCGGCTCGACGTGACGCCCGACGGGGTACGCCTCCGGGCCGCCACCCCGGCCGGCCTCTTCCTCGGCGTGCAGACGCTGCGGCAGCTCCTGCCGGCCGCGATCGAGAGCCCGACGCCGGTCGCCGAGCGCTGGACGGTGCCCGGCGGCTCGATCACCGACCGCCCGCGGTTCCCCTACCGGGGCGCGATGCTCGACGTGGCCCGGCACTTCTTCGGCGTGCCGGACGTGCTCCGGGTGATCGACCACCTGGCCCGCTACAAGCTCAACCACCTACACCTGCACCTCACCGACGACCAGGGCTGGCGGATCGCCGTCGACTCCTGGCCCCGGCTGGCCACCGTCGGCGGGGCGACCGAGGTGGGTGGCGGCCCCGGCGGGCACTACACGCGCGACGACTACCGCCGGATCGTGGCCTACGCGGCGCAGCGGCACATCACCGTGGTGCCGGAGATCGACCTGCCGGGGCACACCCACGCGGCGCTGACCGCGTACGGGGAACTCGCGCCGGACGGGGTCGCGCCGCCGCCGTACACCGGCACGGAGGTCGGCTTCAGCTACGTCGACCCGGCCAGCGAGCGGACGTACGAGTTCGTCGCCGACGTGCTCGGCGAGATCGCCGCGCTCACCCCGGGGCCCTGGCTGCACATCGGCGGCGACGAGGCGTTCAAGGTGCGCCCCGACGCGTACGCCGGCTTCGTCGAGCGGGTGCAGCGGATCGTCGGCGGCATCGGCAAGACGGTGGTCGGCTGGCACCAGATCGCGCCCGCCCGGCACGCCGAGGGACGGGTGCTCCAGTGGTGGGGGACGACGGGCGAGGACCCGGTCACCGCCGACGCCGTCCGCCGGGGCGCGCGGGTGGTCCTCTCCCCCGGAAACCACGCCTACCTCGACATGAAGTACACCGCCGACACCCCCGTCGGGCACGACTGGGCGGGCCTGATCGACGTCCGACGGTCGTACGACTGGGACCCCGGCGCCCACGTGGCCGACGTCCCGGCCGAGGCGGTGCTCGGGGTGGAGGCGCCGCTGTGGACCGAGACGGTCACGTCGAGGGACGAGATCGAGTTCATGCTCTTCCCCCGCCTGCCCGCGATCGCCGAGCTGGGCTGGTCGCCCCGCGCGACGCACGACTGGGCCGGCTTCCGCGACCGGCTGGCCGGGCACGGCCCGCGCTGGGCCGCCGCCGGCATCGCCTTCCACCGCTCGCCGGAGATCCCGTGGCCCACGGAGGCACCGGCCCCCGCCACGCCGGAGACGGCAATCCCCACCCAACCGGAGCCGCCGGCACCCACCGGGCCACTCCCGGCAGTCCCCACCCAGCCGGGGCCGCCGGCACCCGCAGCGGTCCTCCGCCAGCCCGACCCCGAGGACGCCTCCGCGCCCACCGGGCCACTCCCGGCGGTCCCCACCCAGCCGGGGCCGCCGGCACCCGCAGCGGTCCTCCGTCAGCCCTGCCCGGAGGATGCCGCCGCGTCCACCGGACCACACCCGGCGGTCCCCACCCCGCCGGGGCCGCCGGCACCCGCAGCGGTCCTCCGCCAGCCCGACCCCGAGGATGCCTCCGCGCCCGCCCGGCCCGCCTGACGCCCGACCCCTCGCCGCGCCGCTGTCGAGCTGATGTCGTAGACGATTCGGGGATGCGGGTCCTCTCCTGAATCGGGCGGCGGGCGGGGCGCGGCGTCCCGAACCGGGCGGCGGGCGGAGCGGTGCGTGGTGCGGGCGGAACGGCGGGCCCGCCGGCCGGGGCCGTTGGATGACGGACGTCCCGCCGCCGACCACCACGACCCGCCGGGGCCGTTGGACGACGGACGTCCCGCCGCCGACCACCACGACCCGCCGGTCGGCGAACTCCGCCGGTTCGGGCGGGCGGGCCTGGTGAATCGTTTACGACATCAGCTCGACAGTGCGCTCGCCGGTGCCATGCTCACCCGACGGACCGGCCGGCGACATCCGCGAACTATAGGCCGCTATGTCTGTCTCGTGGCGTCCGATCGATCCCCGGATGTCGTTTGGTGTCCGGTGGCGTCCCGTGGTCGGCGCCACCCAGGCGGCGGAATCGTGGGCGGGCCCGGGTCGTTGAACATGGCATACCCGCGGCGCTCCCCCGTGCCGTGGTGCCCGATCGGCCGGCGGAATGCGTGGCCGGGTCGGGTCGTTGAGACACCCCGGACGCCCGAGCAGGCCCCGCCGCCGGAGCGATCCGTTCTGACTTCCCCTTTCGCGGCACGCCGCTCCCCCGCGCGTGTCCGCGCACCCCCGATCGAGAGGTGAAGACCATCATGCGTACCGACATCCTGCGTAAGACCGCCCTGACCGCTGCCGGCCTCGCCTTCACCGGCGGCGCCATCGCCGGCCCCGTCACCACCGCCTTCGCCGCGCCCGCCGACAACAAGCCCACCACCACCGTGGGTCAGGACCGCAAGCACGGCGAGCGGGAGCTGGGCGTGCGCTACGAGGCCCAGCCGAACTTCTACTACTGCGGCCCCGCCGCCGCCCGCAACGCCCTCAGCGTCCAGGGCAAGAACATCGACGTCGACGGCATGGCCCAGCGCATGGGCACCACCGAAGCCGGCACCAACTCCATCAACGACATCACCCCCGTCCTGAACAAGGAAACCGGTCGCGACGCCTACCAGTCGGTGGAGATCCGCGAGGCCAAGGCCGACGACAAGCAGACCGACAAGCTGCGCACCGACATCGTCACCGCCATCGACGAAGGCCACGCCGTCGTCGCCAACATCGCCGGTACCGCCACCGACACCGACGGCAACACCCACTCCTTCGAAGGCGGCCACTACATCAGCGTCGTCGGCTACCGCGACAACGGCAACACCGTCACCATCGCCGACTCCGCCAACCCCAACC